>VBCJ01000004.1 GCA_005884335.1 Betaproteobacteria bacterium
CGCCGGCGGCGTAGGGAACCACGAGGCGCACCGGCCGCGCCGGGTAGTCCTGCGCCGGCGCCGCGGCGGACAGCATGGCCGCAAGCGCAAACGCTGCGGAGCGGATTTTCATGAATCTGGTTCGCGGGAATGGCGAGGCTACAGGCTATCATATGCGCATGATCCATCGGCGCTCCCTAGTCGCAGCGCTCGCGGCGATCGCGACGCTCTTCTGCGCTGCGCTCGACGCCGCCGCTCAGTCTTATCCGCAACGTCCCGTCCGCCTCATCGTCCCGGCGCCCGCAGGCGGACCCACCGACGTCCCGGGCCGACTCATCGCCGACGGATTGTCGGGCCTCTTCAGCCAGCGCTTCGTGGTCGAGAACCGGGTGGGCGCGGGGGGCCTCGTGGCGGGCGAGTTCGTCGCGCGTTCCGAGCCCAACGGCTATACGCTGCTCTACGCGAATACCAGCGTGCTCGCCGTCAATCCCGCCCTNNNNTGGGCGAAAAGCAATCCGGGCAGGCTCAACTTCGCCACAGCCGGCGTCGGGACGCTGCCGCACCTTACCTATGAATTGTTCAAGATGGAAACCGGGATCCAGGCGCTCAACGTCCCCTATGCCGGCGGAGCGCCGGCGCTCACGGCAGTGATCGCGGGACAAGCCGACGTCCTTTTCGACCTGGTGCGCACCCGGGTGAAGAGCGGCGAGGTGCGCGCCCTGGCCATCACCGGTACGAGCCGCGACGCGGATCTGCCCGGCATTCCGACGCTCGCCGAGAGCGGCTATCCCGCCGTGACATCGACCTCCGGGACGGGAATAGTCGCTCCCGCGGGAATCCCCAGGGAAATCGTCGCGCTGCTCAATTCGAAGCTCAACGAGCTGATCGAGCGCCCGGACACTCAAGGCAAGATGAAGGCCTTCGGCCTCGTGCCCCGGAGCGGCCCGCCGGAGGAATTCGGCGCGTGGGCGGCCCAGGAACGGGAGCGATGGACCCGCGTCGTGAAGCAGTCCGGCGCCAAGGTGGACTGAACATGGCGCGCGTCGCCGCCGCGTTCGGTTCCTCCCACAGCGTCATGCTTGCGGCCGAGCTGCAGGACTGGCTGAGAGGATTTCGTCAAAGCGACCTTCGCATGAAGTACTACGATCGCGAAGGCAAGCCGCGCTCCTATGCCGACGTGCTTGCCGGCGCGCCCTCTGACATTGCGCAGCTGATCACCGACGAGGCGATCACGCGACGTTTCGACGAGGTGCAGGACGCGATGGAGCACCTCAAAGCCGGGATCGCCTCGGCGGAGCTCGACGTCCTGATCATCGTCGGCGACGATCAGCACGAGCTTTTCCAGGACCTGCACATGCCGTCGATCGGCATCTATTACGGCGAGAGCATCCGCAATGCCGGCCGGGCCAGCGCCAAACGCTTCAGCTGGCCGGAAGAGTGGTACAACCGCGCGCAGATGCACCGCTTCGAAGAGGAAGGAGACATCGACTATCCCTGCCACCGGCCTCTTGCGCTCGCGCTCATCGAGGGCCTGATCGAGCGCGAGTTCGACGTTGCGGCGGTCGCGGGGCTAGCCGGCGACCAGCACGAGGGCCACGCCTATTCGTTCGTGCACCGAGGGTACCTCAAGGGCAACGGCACGCGGATGCTGCCCGTCGTTCCGATTTTCCTCAACACCTACAATCCGCCCAACCCACCGCTGCCAAAACGCTGTGTACGGCTCGGCAAATCGCTGAAGGAGCTGATCGAGAGCTATCCCGAGGACCTAAAGGTCGGCTTGCTTGCCTCCGGGGGCCTCAGCCATTTCGTCGTCGAGGAGGATCTGGACCGCGCGATCATCGAGGCATTGCGGAGGAAGGACCTGGATTTCCTCGCCGGCCTCGATCCTCGCCGGTTGAAGGCGGGGAGCTCGGAGATACGCAACTGGATCGTCGTGGCGAGCGCCGCGACCGACCTCGACTTGAGGTGGATTTCCTACACGCCCTCATATCGCACTCCGGCCGGAACGGGAATCGGGCTCGCCTTTGCAAGATGGGGTTGATGCGAAGCCGAGTTGAATGATGCAGAGCGCCGAGCCGCCTTTCCGCGCCGACCAGGTCGGGAGCCTGCTGCGCGTGCCGGAGCTTCGCGCGGCTCACGAAAAAGCCCTGCAGGGACAGGTCGGCGCGGCGGCGCTCCACGAACTGCAGGACCGCTGCATTCGAGACATCATCCGGTTTCAGGAACGCGTGGGGCTCCACGCGATCACCGACGGCGAGTACCGGCGCAGCTCGTTTCACGCCGATTTCATAGAGAAGCTCGCCGGAGCGAGGGCCGCCGGGCGCCTCGACCTCAAGGATGCGGAGAGCGGCCTGGACGAGAAGCGAACGCTGACCGGGAAGCGAACGCTGACCGGGAAGCGATTTGCACCGCGCGCTTTCACGATCGTCGGCAAGCTGCGCCACACGCAGCCGATCGAGGTCGAAAACTTCAGGTTCGTGAAAGCGAACACGACGCGCACCGCCAAGCAGACGATACCGTCGCCCACCATGCTGCTGCGCGGCGGCCGCGCGGCAGTGAGCTACGAGGCGTACCCGGACCTCCAGGAGTTCTACGCCGACATCGCGGAGGTCTACCGGGAAGAGCTCAGGCAGCTCGGCGAAGCCGGTTGCCGTTATGTGCAACTCGACGACACGAACTTTGCTTTTCTCTGCGACCCGAAGCTCGCCGATGCTTTCCGCCGGGACGGGTACGAGCCGGATGAAATGCCCGAGCGCTTCGCAAACCTGATCAATTCGGTCATCGCAGGCCGGCCCCCCGGGATGGTGGCTTGCATCCATCTGTGCCGGGGCAATTCCGCGGGCCAATGGGCGGCCGAAGGCGGCTACGAGCCCGTAGCCGATGTCCTGCTCAACCAGGTCGACGTGGACGCGTACTTTCTCGAATACGACGATGAACGCTCGGGCGACTTCGCGCCGCTGCGTTTTTTCCCGAGGCATTCGCGCAAGAGAATCGTGCTCGGGCTGGTAAGCACCAAATTGCCGGCGCTCGAATCCAAAGACGCACTCAAACGGCGCATCGAAGCAGCGGCGAAATTCGTGCCGCTGGAGAATCTGTGCCTCAGCCCGCAGTGCGGCTTCGCGAGCACCTATCGCGGGAACCCGGTCTCGGAGGAAGTGCAGCGGCGCAAACTGGAGCGAGTGGTCGAGGTGGCGACCGAGGTGTGGGGTGGCGCGCGATGAGGCATTTTCGAAAGTGCATTAAGGTGCAACGAGTTATCGGTAAGGCTTCAGGAAGAACATTCACTCGACGGGAAAGCGATCCGTCTCGCGCAGCAAGTTTCAACAAGGAAACTTCCGATTTCGTGAGCGCCGCGCTTCTTTACTGACCGCCTCGCTCGTAGTAAGTTTACGTCCCCGGGGAGATCACAAGAAGATTTTCACATGACGGTCGAACGCCCAGGCGCCGTGGTCCAGCCGCGTCGTCTTTCTTCCGGCGCGGAGGAGAGCGCACGTCTTTCGGCCCTGCGCAGCTATTGCGTGCTCGAAACCGGGCGCGAGGCCCGCTTCGACGACCTGACTTGCCTCGCGTCGACCATCTGCGAGACACCGGTATCCCTGGTAAGTCTGGTGGATACGAACCGTCTGTTCTTCAAATCGGCCCACGGTATGGACCTCCGCGAGGTGCCTTACCCGGATTTTTTCTGCGGCCATGCCATTCGCCAGCGCGACCTCTTCGTCGTCCGCGACGCAAACGAGGATCCGCGCTTTGCAAAGCACCCCCTGGTGGTCGATTCGCCGCGCGTGCGCTTCTACGCCGGAGCGCCTCTGGTCACGCCGGAGGATTACAGGCTGGGGACGCTGTGCGTGATCGATTTCGTTCCCCGGGAGCTGCAGCCGAAGCAGCTCGAGATGCTGCGCATCCTCGGGCGGCAGGTGATGTGCCAGCTGGATCTGAATTTACAGGCGATGCGCGACCCGCTCACCGGCTTGTACAATCGCCGCCAGCTCGAGGAAGCCCTGCACCGCGAAGTCCTGCGCGCGCGTCGACTCGGAGGAACGGTCGGCGTCATGGCGATCGACGTGGATCATTTCAAGCGGGTCAACGACACGCTGGGCCACGAAGTCGGCGACCGCGCCTTGAGGGGGATCGCGGAGGAATTGGCCTCCTGCGTGCGCGAGGAAGACATCGCCTGTCGGGCCGGCGGGGAGGAATTCGTCATCATCCTTCCCGGGACGGGGAAAACGGCATTGCGCACGCGTGCGGAGGCCGTGCGCCGGACCATCGAGCGGGCGCAAATTCCCGCAGGGGACGGAACGCTCAAGCTGACCGTCTCGATAGGGCTTGCCAGCTTTCCCTCCTACGGCGATAGCGGGCAGGCCGTGCTGCGAGCCGCTGATGTGGCGCTCTACAAGGCCAAGGCAGCCGGGCGAAACCGGGTGACCCTGTGCACGCCGAGCAGCGCGCGTAGTTCGCCGGCCCAAGTCGCTTGACAGTCTAGTTTCGAATCCCTGATACCGAACGCCGCGGGTCATTGCCCCGCGGCTTTGGGTGCATTTTTGAGGCAGTCCGGAAGGCAGACCGATGAGTGCGGGTTTCAAGGGCCGGCGCGAGGATCTGAGGCTGGTCACGGGGCAGGGCAAATATACGTCGGACTGGAATCTTCCCGGCCAGCTCTACGGCTCGTTCCTGCGCTCCGACCGGGCGCATGCGGAAATCGTCTCGGTCGACACAGCGCCCGCGCTGGCGTCCTCCGGCGTGGTCGCGGTGCTTACGGGCGCCGACACGGCCAGGGCCGGCTTCAAATCCACGCCGCAGCTCGCGCGCTACCCAGGCCGCGGCGGCGCGACCATCAAGGTCCCGCACCGCGATGGGCTCGCCAACGGACGCGTACGCTTTGTCGGCCAGGAAGTCGCGCTGGTAGTGGCGAAGACGGCACTCGCCGCACAGGATGCCGCCGAGAAAATCGAGGTCGAGTACCGCGATCTGCCCGCGGTGGTCGACGCGGAGGAGGCGCTCGCGCCGGGGGCCGAGCAGCTCTATCCGGAGATTCCCGGCAATCTCTGCTTCGATTACGAGTACGGTGATGAGGCGAAGACCGACGAAGCCTTTGCGCAGGCCGCTCACGTCACGCGCATCGTTCTGGACAGCCAGCGCATGGTCGGAAATCCGATGGAACCCAAGGCCTGTCTCGCCGCGTACGACGCGGAGGCCGGCCGGTACGATCTGTATGTGAGCTCGCAAGGCCTTTCGCTCATGCGGGGAAGCGCGAGCGGCATCACCGGCATTCCCGCGGAGAAGATCGGGGTGCATGCGCACGACGTGGGCGGAGGCTTCGGCATTCGCTCGGACGCGTATGCAGAGTACTGCGTGGCGATGCTGGCGGCGAAGACGCTCGGGAAACCCGTGAAGTGGACCTCGTCGCGCTCGGAAACCTTCGTGTCCGACTATCACGGGCGCGCGGCAAAGCTGACCGGCGAGCTTGCGCTCGACAAGGAAGGGCGTTTCCTCGCGATCCGCATCAACTGGATCGTGAATACGGGTGCCTACCTTTCCACTCCGGGCCCGCTCATCAACACGCTGCCTCCCGGCCTTCACGCGATCAATCTTTATCGCATCCCGGTCATGTACGGCCGCCACCGGCTCGGCGTGACCAACACGACACCCACCACCGCTTACCGCGGCGCGGGCCGGCCCAACGTCTGCTATCTCGCCGAGCGGCTGGTCGAGGAGGCCGCCCGCGAGATGAAGATCGACCGCCTGGAGCTGCGCCGGCGCAACCTGATCCCGAAGGAGGCGTTCCCGTATCAGACGCCGCACCCTCATTCGGTATACGACAGCGGGGATCCGCACGGTCTGGTGGACGAAGCGGTGAAACAGGCCGAATGGAAAACCTTCGATGCGCGCCGCGCGCAGTCGAAGAAGCGCGGAAAGCTGCGCGGCATCGGCTGCGGGGTATTCATCGAGCCCGCGGGGGCGGGCGGGGCGCCGAAGGAAGAGGCGATGATCAAGTTCGGCGAATCCGGCAATGCGCTCCTATTTGTCCTGGCCGGCCCGTCCGGACAGGGGCACGAGACGGTGTACCCGGAGGTCGTGGGCGAAGCGCTCGGCATGGATCCGGAAAAGATCACGCTACGGGCAAGCGACCCGGACGGGCCGCGCCTCGTCGGCGAGGGCACGATCGGCTCGCGCTCGATGATGGCGCACGGCGGAGCGCTCCTGGTGGCGGCGCGCGAGGTGGTTCGCAAAGGCACCGCGCTCGCCGCAAAGGACCTGGAAGTCGCGCCGGACGATCTGGAATTCGCGAAGGGCCGCTACCGCGTGAAAGGCACCGATGTCTCGATCGGAATGGAGGACCTCGCGAAGAAATACGGGAGCGCTCTCGACTCGGGCGGCGAGATCCCGCTGCCGCGCTCCTTTCCCAGCGGCGCACACGTGGCCGAGGTCGAGATCGACCCTGAGACGGGCGTCGTCGAAATCCTGCGCTACACCGCGGTGGACGATTGCGGTCGGATCATCAATCACGTCTTGCTCGACGGCCAGTTGCACGGCGGCATCGCGCAGGGCATCGGGCAGGTCATGGGCGAGCATGCGATCTACGACCCGGCCTCGGGCCAACTTCTCAACGGCACGTTCATGGATTACGAAATGCCGCGTGCCGATGGCATGCCCGAGATCCGGCTCTACGACCGTTCGATCCCGTCGCCCGGCAATCCGCTCGGCGTAAAAGGCGCGGGCGAAGCGGGCACGACCGGCGCCGTACCGACCGTCGCGAACGCGGTGATCGACGCGCTGCGGCCGCTCGGTATCCATCACCTGGATTTTCCCTATACGCCGGACCGCGTCTGGCACGCGATCCGGGCGACCAGAAGCCGCTGAGAAGCTCCCGCGCCTTCTCGCCAGCGCGACTCCCTCAGGCGTTCTCGAGCAGGATCCGGACGACGCTCTGCGGATCGGTGATCATGCAGTCATGGCCGGTCTCGAGCTCGTAGAACCTCCAGGCCGGATCGCCGCGGAGACGCTCGGCGAACTGGTCGAACGAACCGGTGGGCGGGTTGGTACAGTGAACATAAGTGCGCGGCAGGCTCGCGCCGCCGTTCCCGGTGAAATGCACCGGCTGGGCGAAGGTGCGGTACGACTGTCGCATCTCGTGGCGCGTGACCCAGGCGACGTCCTGCGGCTCGGTCACTCCGAAAATCGCCAGCGGCAGCGGATCGACGAATCCACCTATCTGGCCTTGATTGATCAGCGCGCGGCGATCCGGATGCAGGTAGTCGAGCAGGCATTTTCCGTTTTCGGGCAGGAAAGCATCCAGATACACGACGCGGCGCAGTCGTGAGGCCGCTCGGTCGGCGACGCCGGTGACGACCATTCCGCCATAGCTGTGCCCGACCAGAACGACCTTGGCCAGCTCCTCGGCTTCGAGGAGATTGACGACGTCGGCGATGTGCGTGGCGAGATCGATCGCCGGGTTTGCAAGATGCGCGCGCTCGCCGAGGCCGGTCAGAGTGGGGGCGTAGACCTCGTGTCCGGCCGCCCGCAGGGCCGGCACCACCTTCTTCCAGCACCAGCCGCCGTGCCAGGCGCCATGCACCAGCACGTAAGTGGATTTGCGCCGCGGGGCGCGGGTGCGCGAGGCCCGCTTGGCGCGATGCTTCACGATTTTCGAGCGCGGCAGGTCACTAGCGCCCACCGATCAGGCGGTGCAGATGGCGCCCGAAATCGGTGTTGTCTTGATAGCCCTTGAACAGGTCCGCACCCGGCCCGATCGCGCCCACCGCCACCGGCTCCGTGGTGTGTCCCGCAGTCCCCCAGTAGAAGCCCGTCTGGCGCGCCACCATGCGCCCGAGCGCATTTTGCGTGGCGTAGCTGAAGTTCCGGTCGAGCTGGCTCTGATTCATGATCGCCTCGCGCAGGTCGGCGTCGAGCTGGAAGCCGGGAAAATGCTGCGCGATCAGCTTGTCGAGGGCTTCGGGGGACGGCTTCCGGCCCAGGCCCCTGGCCGCGGCCCCGAGCGATATCGTGATGCGCTCGAGCATTTCCACGTTTGCGATCCCGGTGTAGACGCGGGCGTCTCCGGCGGCGCCGCGACGCGCGTAGGTCGCCGACAGGCCGCCGGTTTCGTGATCGCCGGTGACGATGACGAGCGTATCGTTCGGCGCCTTGCTGCGGAAATCGAGCGCCAGCTTCAGCGCCTCGTCGAAGGCCCACAGGGCGCGCATCACGCCGGCGGCGTCGTTGTAGTGACCGGCGGTATCGGTATTCTCGTTTTCGACGAACAACACGAAGCCGTTCGGGCTCGCGGCCGACAGCGCATCGAGCGCCGCCTTTGCCATCTCGGCCATGGACGGTTCCTTGGCTGGGTCGCGGTCGACCTCGAAGGCCATGTCCTCGTCGGCGAACAGCCCGAGCAACTTCGCTCCCTTGGCATTCTTCAATTCGCGCGTGTCGCGCACGATCCGGTAGCCCTTCTGCGCGAATGCCGCGACCATGTCCTTGCCGTCGGCGCGCTTGCCGCCCGGTACGCTCTTCGGCAGAAAGTAATCGCGCCCGCCGCCGAGGAGCACGTCGGGCTCCATGGCGAGATACTGGTCGACGATCGACTGCGACTCCCTGCGGTCTTTGGCGTGCACGGAAAACGCCGCGGGCGAAGCGTCGTAAATTTCCGCCGTGGTCACCAGGCCTATCTTCTTGCCCGCCGATTTCGCCGCCTCCATGACCGTGCGGTGCGCCTTCCCGGCCGGCGTCATCGAGACCGCGGAATTGTCGACCTTGACGCCGGTAGACATCGCCGAGGCCGCCGCGGCGGAATCGGTGACGAACGCGTCGAGCGGATCGGTCGAGAGCAGGCCGAAGGCCCCGTCCTTGAACACCACGTCGGTGGCGGCGAACGACTGCTTGCGCAGCACGCGCGCGGAATACCTGCCGAGTTCCCACTGAGTGGCCGCGACGCCGTCGGCGAACAGGATGATGATGTTTTTCGGCCTTGCGGCGCCTTCGGCGCCGGCCACCCTGTCGACGCCCCAGGCGAATGTCAGCAGTACGACGACGAGCAACCAGGATCGCTGCGTTCTCATAGTCCGACCTCTCTGCGCACGAGCGCGGCCCCCGCGGCGAGGGCCTTCAGCTTGCCCAGCGCGACCTCGCGCGCGAGCGGCACCATGCCGCAGTTGGTGCAAGGATAGAGCCTTTCCGGCGGCACGAATCTCATTGCCGAGCGGATCGTCGCCGCGACTTGCTCGGGCTTCTCGACGGTGTCGTTCGCGACGTCGATGGCGCCGACGAGGACGTCCTTGCCTTTGAGAAGCGCGAGCAACTCGAGCGGAACGTGCGAACTCGCGCACTCGAGCGAGACCTGGGCGATCTTCGATCGGGCGAGCAGAGGAAAGGTGGACTCGTATTGCCGCCACTCGGAGCCGAGGGTCTTCTTCCAGTCGATGTTCGCCTTGATTCCATAGCCATAGCAGATGTGCACCGCGGTCTTGCATTTAAGGCCCGCCGCGGCCGCTTCCAGCGCCGCTATGCCCCAGGCGGCGACTTCGTCCATGTAGACGTTGAAGGCCGGCTCGTCGAACTGGATCACGTCGGCGCCGGCCCGCTCGAGCTCGCTCGCCTCCTGGTTGAGGATCGCTGCGAATTCGCGCGCGAGCTTCTCGCGGTTGCGGTAGTGGTTGTCGTAGAGCGTGTCCACCATCGTCATCGGACCGGGGAGGGAGAGCTTGATCGGGCGCTTCGTCTGCCCCCGGAGGAAGCGAAGGTCCTCGACGAACACCGGTTTGCCGCGCCCCACGGGTCCCACCACCACCGGCACGTCCGCGTCGTAGCGATTGCGGATGCGCACGGTGCGCCTGTGCTCGAAATCGACGCCCTTCAAGCTCTCGATGAACGTCGTAACGAAGTGCCTTCGTGTCTGCTCGCCGTCTGTGACGATATCGATGCCTGCGGCTTCCTGGTCGGCGAGCAGCAGGCGCATGGCATCGCGCTTGCCTTCCTCGAGGAGATCCCCTTCGAGGAGCCACGGCGCCCAGAGCTTTTTCGGCTCGGCGAGCCAGCCCGGCTTGGGAAGACTGCCGGCGATGGTAGTTTGCAGCAGCAAGGGCCTACGCGCGCGAAGCGACGTCCCACGAAGCGAAGCCGCAGCCGACGTACACCTCGGGACAGTTGCAGTAGCCGATCAGCTCGAAGCCACGCTTGCCTGCGGCACCGTGTGCCGCGACCCAATTGCGGATCTCGGCCGCGCCGTTACCGATGGTGGGCAGGCGCTCGTTCAGGAAGTCGATCAAAGGGCGCTCGTCGCCCTTCTCGAAGTGGCGGATGCATTCCCGGTCGAACGGCTCGTCGATTTCGCCCATCGTGGGCTCCCCGATCGAGTGGCTCAGGCCCCCGGTGGCGAGGAGCGCCACGCGGATGTCTTCGGGGTAGGTGCGCACGGCTTCGGCGAGCATCGTTCCCCATTGCAGGCAGCGCCGCACGCTCGGATACGGCGGCTCCAGATCGTTGATGATGATGGGGACGATGGGCGGCAGCGGGTCGAGCCCGCCCCTCCACAGCGGAATGCAGAAGCCGTGGTCGAGTGTCAGGTGGTGCGACACCGAGGGCTCGAAGTCGCGCTCGAGCGCGGTTTGCAGGATGTGATTCGCGAGCTTCGGATGTCCGGCGATCTTCTTGAAGGGGCAGTCCTTCATCCACGGCTCGGCGGGGCCTTCGTGCTCCTCGCCCATGCCGACGCAGATGCTCGGAAGGTTGTTGATGAAGAAATTCACCCAGTGGTCGGGGGCGATCTCGATCAGCACGTCGGGCTTGGCGGCCTTGATGCGTCTGCCGAGCTCGGTCAGCGAGCTCGTGAGTTCCCGCTGATTCGCCGGTTTGACGTCTTTCCAGCCGCGGATGATGAGCGGGGCATGACTCGAGGCGAACACTCCGGCCAGCTTAGCCATGGCTCGATCTCGCCGCGGCGTCGGCCCCGGCGGTTCTCACTTTTTTCAGGAAATCCGCTTCGGACATTCCGGAGACCACGAAATAGAACCGGAGCAGGTAAGGGTTGACTCGCGACGCGAGGAAGGCTACGTCGTCGCGCTCGACCGCGGTCCGCACTTCGGGCTTCAGCGGATAGCGGTCGAGAATCTTCTTCCGGTTGGCGCGGTACTCGTCGCCGAGCACCGGGGAGCTCTGAAGATCGAAGAAGAGCTTGCTCAGCCAATAGTCTCTCATGGCGCTATTTTGCCATGAGCGCGGCGCTACTGTTTCGTCCCCCGATCCCGGGTGAGAGGCACGAACCTCACCGGCAGGGTGCGCCTCGTCGTCGTGCGGCCGTCGGATTGTTTTTCCACGAGCAGGAGATGCTGCACGTCCGATGATCCGCCCACCGGGATCACCATTCGTCCGCCGGGCTTGAGCTGGTCGATCAGCGGCTGCGGTACCGCCGCGGGCGCCGCTGTGACGATGATGGCGTCGAAGGGCGCGGCGGCGGGCCAGCCTCCGTAGCCGTCGCCGATGCGCACGTCGACGTTCCGGTAACCCAGCTCGCCGAGAAGCTGCAACGCCCGTTTTCCGAGCGGCGCGACGATCTCGATCGTGTAGACTTTCGCGACGAGTTCAGCGAGCACCGCCGCCTGGTAACCCGAGCCCGTTCCGACCTCGAGCACGGTATCCGTCGGCTTGGGATCGAGCAAATCGGTCATCAGCGCGACGATGTAGGGCTGCGAGATCGTCTGGCCCTCGCCGATCGGCAGCGGGCGATTCTCGTAGGCGAGATTGTCCTGCGAGGCGGGGACGAAGCGGTGGCGCGGGACTTTCCCCATGGCCGCCATCACCGCGTCGCTGAATATCGGTCGCCCGGTTTCAGCGCCGGTTTCACGCGCCATCGCGGCTATTTCCGCGACCATTCGCGCGCGGGCCGCTGCGCGCTGATCCTGGGCGTCAGAGGGTTGGGAGTGGGTCACTGCGAGCAGGAAAAGCGCGGAGAGCAGGACGGCCGGCATGGCGCGCCCGAGTTCAGGCGACCACCAGGGTGGTCAGGCGCTGCGGATCGGCAAGCAGATCCGCGCTCGGACCGCTGTAGGCGATGCGGCCGCGGTTGAGCACGAGCGCGCTTTGCGTGACTCCGAGTGCAACTTTGGCGTGCTGCTCGACCAGCACGACCGCAAGCGAGTCCTCGTTGATCAGGCGCTGCAAGGCCTGGAGCAGGACCTCGACGATGATGGGCGCGAGCCCTTCGAGAGGCTCGTCCATGAGCAGCAAGGTCGGGTTGCCCATCAGCGCTCGCCCGATCGCGAGCATCTGCTGCTCGCCGCCCGAGATCTGGTTGCCCCAGTGCCCGCGCCGCTCGGCGAGCTTCGGAAAGAGATCGTAGACGCGTGCCAGCGTCCAGCGGCCGGGGCGCGTGGCGACGGTGAGGTTCTCCTCGACCGAGAGGGAAGGGAAGATGTCGCGCGTCTGCGGCACGAGGCCCACGCCCAGCCGGCAGCGTTCGTAGACGGGCAGCCCCGCGATCGGCTTGCCTTGGTATTCGATGCTTCCCGCGTGAAAAGTCGTGTGACCCATGATGGTCGCGAGGAGCGTAGTCTTGCCGACGCCGTTCCGTCCCAGTACCGCAAGGGCGCCGCGCTCCGGCAGCTCGAACGCGATGTCTTCGAGGACCACGGTTTCGCCGTAACCGGCGCGCACGTCGCGCAGGCTGAGCTCAGCCATGATGCTGCTCTCCGAGATAAACCTGATGCACCCGCCGGTCTTTTGCGATCTCCTCCGGCGGCCCCTCGACCAGCACCTCGCCCTGCACCATGACGGTGATGCGCCGCGCGAAGCGAAACACGAGGTCCATGTCGTGCTCGATGATCAGGATGGCAATATGCTTGGGCAGATTGTCGAGCACTTGCAGGATGCGATGCGATTCGAGCGAGGGCACGCCCGCTGCCGGCTCGTCGAGCAGCAGAACGCGCGGTTTCAGCCCGAGCGCGATCGCGATCTCGACGAGGCGCTGCTTGCCGTAGGGCAGGTCGACGATGCGAACGCTCGCGTCCTCGGCGAGCCCGAGCGTGGCGAGCAGGTCCATGCTCTCGGCGCACACATCGGCATGTGTGCTTGCCGCACGCAGCATGCGCCGCGCGACGCCGCGGCGCTCCGCCACCGCCAGCGCCACGTTGTCGATCACGGCGAGGCGGCGGAACAGCGCATTGATCTGGAAGGTCCGGCCGAGCCCGCGCTTCACCCGCTTCGCCTGTCCCATGGCGGTGATGTCCTCCCCGCCCAGCACGATCCTGCCGGAGGACGGCGGCAGCGCCCCGGTGAGCATGTTGACGAAGGTGGTTTTTCCGGCGCCGTTCGGACCGATCAAGGCATGGCGTGCGCCGGTCTCCAGCCGGAAATTGATGTCGTCCGCCACGGTGAGCGCGCCGAAGCTCTTGCACAAGCCGCGCGTTTCGAGAGCGGCGGCGCTCACGGCCTGCCCCGCAGTTTCACGAGCGCCCCATCGAGGATGCCGAGGATACCACCGCGGGCGAACATCACCACGAGCACGAGCATCGTCCCGATGCCGAAGTACCAGTACTCCGGAAATTGCTTGGCGAGAAAATCCTGCGCGATCAGATACACGACCGGCCCGACGAACGCGCCGTAGATGCGTCCGACTCCGCCCAGGATCAGCATCACCAGCAGCTCGCCGGCGGACTCGAAGGAGAGCACGTTCAGCCCGACGAACTGATTGGTCTGGGTGATCAGGCCTCCGGCGGCACCGGCGATCGTGGCCGAGAGCGTGTAGACCAGCACCAGGCGCCAATAGACCGGCGCGCCGATCGCGTGCATGCGCAGGCTGTTTTCGCGCACCCCGGTGAGCGAAGTCCCGAACGGCGAATAGATCATTTTTCTCACCAGCCACCATCCGAGGAGCAGCACGAGAAGGCAATAGAGATAAGCGGTCTTGCCGAAGATATCGAACCTGAACAAGCCCAGAATGGGCGCAACGACGACGCCGGAAAGGCCGTCCGCGCCACCGGTGAGCGTGGTTGCCTTGTTGGCGATCTCCAGAAGAACGGAGGCCGCGCCGAGCTGCACCACTGGATCGCCGATTCCCGCTTTCGCGGCGAGGATCCCCGCGACGTAGGCGCCCAGGCCGAAATAGGCGCTGTGGCCGAGCGTGATGATTCCCGCATACCCGACGATCAGATCGAGCGACAGGGCGTAGAGAATGTAGATCAGGATTCGCGCCCCGAGGGAAAGATACTCGGGCAGCGCGAAGAAGGCCACGATGGCGACGATCCACGGAAGGGACTCGATCCAGCGGATGCGGGGATCCGCGCTGTAGCCTCCTGCGTGGGCGCTCACGCGTGCCGCCCGAACAGCCCGGAGGGCCGCCACAGCAGGATAGCGATCGTGGCAACGTAGATGGGGAAAGCGCCGTATTGCGGCAGCCAATACTTGCAAGCGGTGTCGGCGATTCCGATCAGGAGCGCCGCGACGAACGGCCCGCGCAGGCTTCCCAGGCCTCCCACCGAGACCACGACCAGAAAATACACGAGGTTTTCGAACGGATAGGAAGGCTGGATCGCGATGATCTCCGCGCCGAGCCCGCCGCCGAGTCCCGCGAGTCCGCTGCCGAGCGCGAAGGTGAGCGTGAACAGGCGCTTGGTGTTGATTCCGACCGACTGCGCCATGGCGCGGTTGTCCACCGTGGCGCGTACCATGGCCCCCCAGCGCGTGCGCTCGACGCCGAACCACAAGAGCGCCACCATGACCGCGCTGAAGACGATGATGAACACCCGGTAAGCCGGGAAATCGCGGCCGAGGAGCGGAAACTGGCCCTTCAGATAATCGGGCAGCGCGACCGGCTGCTGCAGCGTTCCGTAGATGAAGCGCGCGACGGCGACCGCGATGAAGATCAGGCCGATGGTGAAGAGCACCTGCTCGAGGTCGCTCGCTGCATAGAGTCTCGAGTACAGGAGCCGCTCGAGGACCACGCTGGCGGCCGCAACAAAAGCGAAGGCGAGCACGAGCGCCAGCGGAAAGGGCACGCCGAAGCGCGAGATCGCAGTGGTCAGGACGTAACCGCCCGCCATGGCGAACACTCCATGCGCGAGGTTGGCGAAGCCCATCAGGCCCATGGTGACCGACAAGCCGACCGAGATCACGTACAGGATCATGCCCAGGGCGGCGCCGTGAAAGGCGACGCTGACGAGCGATGCGAAGAAAGCCTCCAAACGTCCCTCCCGGGTTTGCGGCTAATCCACCTTGACGCCGACGTCTCTCACCAGCTTTCCGTACTTCTCGTAATCGCGCCGGATCAAGGCCGCGAATTCCGCAGCCGTGGTCACGTAGGCCTCGAGTCCCCCCGCGGCGTTGAGCCTGCTCCTTGTTTCAGTCTCGGCGAGCACCTTGTTGACCTCGGCGTGGAGCTTGGCGAGCACGGCTTCGGGCGTTCCTGCGGCCGCAAACAAGCCCAGCCAGATCGTGACCTCGTAGCCGGGGTAGAACTCGGAAATGGTCGGCAAGTCGGGAAAGAGCGCCGAGCGCTGCGAGCCCGTCACCGCAAGGGCACGCAGCCTGCCCGCCTTGATCTGAGGAGCGCTCGAGGTGCCGGAAAACATCGCGGCCACCTCGCCTGCGACGGTTGCCGTTGCGGCAGGAGTGCCACCCTTGTAAGGCACGTGTATGAGGTCGATGCTCGCGCGCTGCTTGAGCATTTCCATGGCCAGCTGGTGGATGCTGCCGTTGCCCCCCGAGGCGTACGCGAGCGGCGGGCGGGCTTGGCGCGCGTGCTCGACGAATTCTCTGAAATTCTTGACCGGAACGGAAGGGTTGACGGACAGCACCCATTGATTCGATACGACCGATGCAACCGGCGCAAGGTCTTTGAGGGGATCCGTCTGCATCTCCTTGTACAAATGCGGGTTGATGGTGATCATGCTGTCGGCGAGCAGCGCCAGCGTGTAGCCATCGGGGGTGGAGTTTGCGACGAGATCCATCGCGATGTTGCCGTTCGAGCCCGGTCGGTTTTCCACGACCACCGGCTGGCCGGCCCACTCGGAGAGCCGCTGTCCGATGACCCGCGCCGAAATATCGGGTGCGCCCCCCGGCGGAATCGGCACGATCAGCTTGATCGGCCGCAATGGGTATTGCGCCCACGAAGCGACCGAGAACAAGGCCGCGAATGCGAGCGCAGTGAAACGCCTGGGAGCTGTCCTCATGCTGTCTCCTCAATGTCCAGCCTGCGATGCTATGATATTCGACGCCCCGGTAAAACGACATGTTCCTCGAACATCGCCTAGAACGGCTGATCGCGAAGCTCAGACGGACCGCAGCCATCCCGCTGCGCCTCGAGCTGTGGAACGGCCGCGCCTACGATCTCGCCAGCGAGCCCAAGGTGAAAATCGGCGTGACTAGCCCGTCGGCCCTTCGCTTCCTGGTGTCCCCCGACCTGATGAAGCTCGGCAAGGCCTACGTGGAAGGTTACCTGCGAGTCGAAGGGCCGATCCTGGAGGTGTTCCGGGTGGCGGAAAGCTTCGCTCGAGGCGCCGCTTCCGGCGGGCGCAAAGGATTGCGGCGTGTTTGGCGCCACAACCGCAAGCGCGATCGCGACGCCATTCAGTACCACTACGACGTCTCGAACGACTTCTATTCGCTGTGGCTGGATCGGAACATGGTGTATTCCTGCGCCTATTTCCGGAGCGAGAGCGATTCCCTGGAGCTCGCTCAGGAGCAAAAGCTCGATCACATCCTCAACAAGCTTCTGGTCCAGCCGGGCGAGCGGTTTCTGGACATCGGCTGCGGCTGGGGTGCGCTCGTCCTTCGCGCGGCGAAGAAATACGGCGCCCGGGCGACCGGCGTCACGCTCAGCCGAAACCAGTACGAATTTGCCTCGCAGCGGATTCGGGAGGAGGGGCTCGAGGGCCGCTGCGAGGTGCGCCTGCAGGACTATCGCGATGTTTCGGGCGAGGGTGTTTTCGACAAGATCGCGAGCGTCGGCATGTTCGAGCATGTGGGTCTGCGCCATCTCAAGGCCTATTTCGCGAAAATCCGCTCGCTGCTGGCCGAGGGCGGGCTCGTCATGAATCACGGCATCACCGCGAGCGATCCCGATAATCGCTGGGTGGGGCTGGGTGCGGGGCAATTCATCAACCACTACGTGTTCCCTCATGGGGAGCTCCCGCATCTTTCACTCGTGCTTCGCGAGATGGCGCGCGCGGGACTCGAGGTTGCGGACGCCGAGTCGCTGCGGCGTCATTACGCGCGTACTTGCCTCGAGTGGGCCAAGCGCCTGGAACAAAACCGGGAGCAGGCGATCGCGGCCGCAGGGGACAAGCGTTACCGCATCTGGCAGATCTATCTCGCCGGCTGCGCGCACGGCTTCGAAAACGAGTGGATTAACGTCTACCAGGTGCTCGCCCGGAAGGAAGGCGCAGCGTCCAATCCGCTGCCGCTCACCCGTGATTACATGTATCGCGCGGGCTGATTCGCACCCGCACGGTATTCAGTGAAGCGCGGCGGACCCCCGGGTGCGGAGCAGTTTGTCGATCGCCTCGCGCACCGCCTCCAAGTGCGGGTTGACGCGCAGCGCGGCGTCGAAGGCGAAGAGCGCACTGTCGGTATCTCCGAGCGAGAGGCAGATTTGCGCGAAACCGCAGATCGCGCCGTAGTGGCGGGGCTCGAGCTCCAGCGTGCGGTGGATGTTGATCACGCTTTCCTCGTCCCTGCTTTGCATGTAATAGAGCGTGGCACGCTTGTTCCAGGCTTCGGCGAAATCCGGGTGAGTGGCGACGAGCCTCGCCAGGATGCCCTCGGCCGCCGGGAAATCGAGTGCGGTGAGGGCGCGTGTCGCCCGCTCCAGGTCGAACGCCGCCGCGGAATCCCGGTAGGCCATCCACAGCCTCCAGATCTCGTCTTCGATGCGCTCGGCGCGTCCGCCGCTCGCGTCGCCGAGCGAGCGGAACAAGCCGTCCAGGCGTTCGGGCAGCCGTGGCGAAGGGCGCCGCCGGTCGCCCGTGACGATCAATTTGAGCGTGTCTGCGTACATATCAATGAAAATCCCGCGACGGCGCGGCGAGCTTCCCCAGAAGGGTGCTGTGGTCCGTCAGCCGCCTGGCTACAAGATGCATCACTTCTCCTTCGCGTTCAAGCACCCCTTCGACGCCCATCAGGCGCGCACCGAGCAGCTCGCGCCGCTGGCGCTCGATGAGATGCGGCCAGACGATGACATTAACATAGCCGGTCTCGTCCTCGAGCGTTACAAATACCGTTCCCGAGGCGGTGCTCGGGCGCTGGCGACCGGTGACGATGCCCGCCGCCCGCGCCCGAGTGCCGCCGGGAAGCAGTTTCAGTTCATCGGCGGTGGCAAAGCGCAGGCGCGCGAGGTGCGCCCGCAGCAGCGCGAGCGGATGGCGTCCCAGAGTGAGACCGGTGCTCGCGTAGTCAGCCACGAGATTCTCTCCCTCGGTTGGAGTCGGCAAAACCGCCGGAGTTTCCGCAACCGGCGCATCACGCAAGATGTGCGCGCCGGTTTCGATTCCGGCGACCTGCCAGTAGGCGTGGCGGCGATGGCCGGAGAGCGACTCGAACGCACCGGCAGCCGCCAGACACTTCAGGTCGCGGCGGTCGAGTTCGGCGCGGCGGGCAAGATTTTCGACACTGTCGAACGGTTGGTTTTTCCGTGCCGCGACGATGCGCTCTGCGCCGGCTTGCGACAGGCCCTGCACCAGGCGGAAGCCCAGGCGGACCGCCGGGTTTCCATCTGTCCCGAGTTCCAACGTGCACCCCCAATCACTTGACAGCGCATCCACCGGGCGCACCTCGACGCCGTGGCGGCGCGCATCCTGCACGAGTTGCGAAGGCGTGTAGAAACCCATCGGCTGGCTGTTCAAGAGCGCGGCGAGAAACGCCGCAGGGTGATAGCGCTTGATCCAGGCCGAGCTGTAGGCGATCAGCGCGAAGCTCGCCGAGTGCGATTCCGGAAAACCGTATTCCCCGAAACCGAGAATCTGGCTGTAGATACGCTCGGCGAATTCCCGAGTGTAGTGTCGTTCCAGCATTCCGTTTATCAGCGGCTCGCGAAAGCGCTCGATGTCGCCGTTGCGCCGCCAAGAGGCCATGGATCGGCGCAGCTGGTCGGCCTTTCCAGGGGTGAAGCCGGCTGCGACCACGGCGAGCTGCATGACCTGCTCCTGGAAAATCGGCACGCCGAGCGTGCGCTCCAACACTGATTTCACCGCGTCGCTCGGATACTCCACCGACTCGATACCGTCCCGCCGCCGCAAGTAGGGATGCACCATGTCGCCCTGGATCGGTCCCGGGCGCACGATCGCGATCTCGATCACGAGGTCGTAGAAGTCCTTCGGCTTCAGCCGCGGCAGCATGCTCATCTGCGCCCGCGACTCGATCTGGAACACGCCGATGGTGTCCGCGTGCCGGATCATCTCGTACACCATCGGGTCCTCGGCGGGGATGTCGGCAACGGCCAGAGGTTGCCCGCGCCAGGCGCCGATCAGATCGAGAGAGCGCCGAATGGCTGACAGCATGCCGAGTGCAAGAACATCCACTTTCAGGAGCCCGAGCGCGTCGAGGTCGTCCTTGTCCCACTCGATGACGCTGCGGTCCTTCATCGCAGCGTTCTCGATCGGCACCAGGCGCTCGAGGGGCCCTCGCGAGATGACGAAGCCGCCGACGTGCTGGGACAGATGCCGCGGGAATCCGAGGAGGGCGAGGGCAAGCTTGATCGTCCGCTGGATTATCGGGCTCGCCGGATCGAGCCCCGCCTCGAGAATGCGCTGGGGAAGCGAGCTCCTGTCGTCCCACCAGGCGAGGTTCTTCGCCAGCCGGTCGACCTGATCCAGATCGAGACCGAGCGCCTTGCCGACATCGCGCAGCGCGCTCTTCGGCCGGTAGGTGATGAGGGTAGCCGCGATCGCGGCGCGGTCGCGGCCGTACTTGCCGTAGACGTACTGGATGACTTCCTCGCGCCGATCGTGCTCGAAGTCGACGTCGATATCGGGCGGCTCGTGGCGCTCCTTCGAGACGAAGCGCTCGAACAGCCCGTTCATGCGCGCTGGATCGATCTCGGTGATGCCGAGCGCGTAGCAGACGGCGGAGTTCGCCGCCGAGCCGCGTCCCTGGCAAAGGATTTTTTTCGCGCGCGCGAATTCGACCACGTCGTAGACGGTGAGAAAGAAAGGTTCGTATTTGAGCTCGGCGATGAGCGCGAGCTCGTGCTCGATCAGCTTGCGTATCTCCTCCGGAGCACCGTTCGGGAAGCGCCACCCCAGCCCCTTCTCGGTCAGCTTGCGCAGATGACTCGAAGGAGTTTCGCCGGTGGGGACGAGCTCCTCGGGATATTCGTAACGCAGTTCATCCAGAGAAAATTTGCAGCGCTCGGCGACGCGCACGGTTTCTTCGAGCAGCTCCGGCGGATAGATCCGCGCCAGGCGCGAGAGCAATCTCAGATGCCGCTCGGCGTTGGGGTAAAGCGCGTGGCCGCAGGCTCGCACGGTCGTGCGCAGGCGGATGGCGGTCAACGTGTCCTGCAACGCCTTTCGCGAGCGCACGTGCATGTGCACATCGCCCGCCGCAGCTAGCGGCAGGCCCGAGACCTTGCCCAGCTGGCGCAACCCGGCGAGGCGCGCATGGTCATCCGGTCCCTGCAGCAGCTCCGCCGCGATCCAGGCACGGCCGGCGAAGCGCTCGGCGACGAACCGCGCGTGCTCGGCGTCGTACCTTCCGCGCGGAGCCAGCAGAACGAGGCAGCCGGGCAGTCCGCCCTCCAGATCGTCCCGACAGAGCGAATAGCCGCCTTTCTTCGTCCTGCGCCGGCCGCGGGTGATGAGCTGGGACAGATTGCCGTAGCCTTCGCGGCCGGTGGCAAGCAGTACCAGGCTGGGACCGTCTTGCAGCCGTATCTCCGAGCCGATGACCAGAGGCAGGCCGACGTCTTTCGCCGCGACATGCGCCCGCACCACGCCGGCGAGCGAGCACTCGTCGGTGAGCGCGAGCGCCCGGTAGCCGAGCGCCGCGGCGCGCTTCACCAGCTCTTCCGGATGCGAAGCGCCGCGAAGAAAAGTGAAGTTGGAAAGGCAGTGCAGCTCAGCGTAGGCGGGGAGGGGGGAATACATGGCTTCAGGCGAAAACGCCGTGCAGATACCATCCTCCTTCGCCGCGCCACTCGCGATAGATCCACACGAGCGCTTCGCTCTGTGTTCGGGCGACGAAGTAATCGCGGGCGACATCGTCGCCGTCCCACCAGCCGGACTCGATGCGCTCCGGGCCGGCGAGCAGCTCGAGCGGCCCTTTGTGGTGAGGCACTGCACCGATCTCCGCAATCCGTTTCGGGCGGTCAAGCAGCCAAAACGGGCGTTCGCCGAAGTCCAGATGCAATTGCTTGGAATCCAGCTCGCCGGCGAAGACTGCGCGTTCGGGGCGGTGCTCCGCCCGCAGGACAAGTCCATATACGGCATCGGCGCCGAGCCGTGCGCGCAGCCGCTCGACCAGGTGCTCCCATTGGCCCGGCGGCTTGCCTTGCTCGAACCTCAACCCGAGGTTGTGACCGGCGAGCGGCACCACGTCGTCGGCTCGCAACGAGATTTCGCGCACCGGCTCGGCAAGCGTGAAATTGAAGAGCCGCTCGCGCAGGAGCAGTATGAAATGCTCGGCGTCGCGGGAAGGCGCGACCAGGCCGATCGCGATTTCGGTGGCGGCCTTGTCGCGGTGCCTGAGACTGAGGACGAAGCGCTGCACGCCGCCCGAACGCGCGGCGAGGAACCCGGCGAGCTGGATGATCAGCCGCCTCGCGGCGAAGAGCAGCGCCTCGGCTTGGGTGACATCGGCGGGAAGCGAGAGTGCCGCCCCGAACCGAGCCGGCGGGACGAAAAAATTCCGCGGATCGGAAAGCCGCCCGAGCGCGCGGTCCAGCTCGGCTAGAGGTCCCTGCCCGAAGCGCCGCGCGATGCCTTCGCGCGGCAGCGCGCGCAGCTCGCCGAGCGTGCGCACGCCGATCGCCTCGAACGCCGCCAGCGCTTCGTCGTTGCAGCGCAGAACCTCCAGGGGCAGTGCGGCCAGCACCGGCTCGAGTTCAGCGCTCTCGCCGATAAATTGCTGCTTTCCGGCCCAGGCGAGCCAGAAAGCCGCGCGCGGCGTGGGGGCGCCAGCGAGCACAGAGCTCCAGCCCATTTCTGCCAACCCCCGGCGCAGGCGCCCGAGAAGCGATTCCAGGCCTCCGAAGAGCTTCAAGCTGCCCGAGACTTCGAGCAGCACGCCGTCGGGAAATTCGAGCGCCACGCCCGGTGCGAATTGCGCCGCCCACCCTGCCACCCCGAGCAGCGCTTCGGTTTCCGTCGCCGGGTCGCGCGGCGCAACGCGCAAGGCGGGAGCGAGAGCGAGCGCCGCCTGAACGGCCATGCCGGCGCGAACGCCGCGTGCGAAGGCCTTGCGGTCGCAGGCGAAAACGCAGTGTCGCTCTTCGACCGCGAAAGGCTCAGGCGTGGACGAGCCGCGCAGAAAAATCTCGAGCGGCAGCCGGGGCAGCCGGATGGCGATCCACATGATGGTTTTTGCCGCGCACGGCGGGCGGCATCGGCGGCAGCAGGATGGGCTGAGCGAGGGGGGCGCCGCGGCGCTTGAGCACGCGTACCGCTAGGCCGCCGTCGCTCGTGCCGAGCGCGATCCGCAGCGGGGCGGGAGAAGACTCGCTGGCAGCCTCCGGGACCCGGAACAGAAAAGCAGGTGCGCGGCCGCCTTCGGCAGCGATCTGCAGGCGCCTCAGCTCGGCGTACTTCGCGCCTTGAGGCCAGGCGAGCACCGCGCCGCAGGCGTTCGAGGCAAGCGCCTGCTCGGCCGCCCAGAGCGTTTCTTTCGGCGAGGCAGTGCGCACGATGACGAGGTTCGCGACATCGATTCCCGCCGCGGCGAGCGCCGGCGCGTAGGGCAGGTGAGGCGGCGCGATCCAGACGAGCCGCAATCCGCGCTTGGACAGTCCGGCAAGCGCAGGTCCAAGCAAGCGCAGCTCGCCGATGCCTTCGTGCGCAGGCAATATCTCGGTCAGCGCTCCGGCAGGCCAGCCCCTGCCGGGAAGCTCGGCGTCAAGCCCGGGAAATCCACATGGAATGGTCGGCGCGCCGGCCCGGCTCAGACTGTCGCCGCGCCAGATGTCGGGACGATCGAGCAGGACGGCGAAAGAGAAAGGCATGCTCGCCATGGAATCGCGCCTGCGGGAAAGCGAGCGTCAAAGAGGTCTGCGGATCACGCCGACGCCGAGGCCTTCGATTGCAAAATCGTCCTCGCGCAGATCGACGACGAGGGTCTTGAACTCGGGATTCTCCGGGACCAGTTCGACGGTGTTGCCGCGGCGGCGCAGGCGCTTCACCGTGACCTCGTCGTGCACCCGCGCCACCACGATCTGGCCCGAGCGCGCCTCGCGCGTGCGGTGCACGGCGAGCAGGTCGCCGTCGAAAATGCCTGCATCGCGCATGCTCATGCCGCGGACTTTCAGCAGGTAGTCGGCGCGCGGCTGGAACAAGGCGGGATCGACCTGGCAGCGCCGCTCGACATGCTCCTCGGCGAGAAGTGGGCTGCCTGCGGCGACGCGGCCGATGAGCGGCAGCCCGAGGCCCTCGGTAAGTCGGATGCCGCGCGAAGCACCCGGAGTCAGCTCGATCGCGCCTTTCCTCTCCAGCATGCGCAGATGCTCTTCGGCGGCGTTGGGCGAGCTGTAGCGGAATGCGTTCGAGATCTCGATCCGGGTAGGCGGGAAGCCGGTCTTCTGGATGGCTTTGCGGACGAAGTTGAGGATTTTCTGCTGCTTGGGGGTGAGTTCTTCGGTCATGGGACCTCCGTATCTGTATTTATATACAGTCTTTGCCCGCTTGGCAAGGGGCGTATAATCCGCAACCCATGGCGCAACCCTACGAATCCGATCTCACCCGAATGATCCGCGAGCTGCTCCAGGAGAAGCCGCACATCGTCCAGGAGCAAAAAAAGGGGCGGGCGCTGTGGTGGGACAAAAAGCTCGACCCCGAGGAGCTGAAGCGCACCCGGGAATCGAGCGTCAAGCAGCAAGCCTACGTCTATCAAAACAAGGTCTGATTCCCGCCTCCAGGCGTTCGCAGCGGCTATTGCGGCCTGTGTCGCGCTTTGCGGCTGCACTCCACCCCGTGGTTCCGCCTTCAGCATGGAATCCCCGCCGCTCCCGGCGGACCCGCTGCTGGCGTCGGCCCTCGTCGGGCGCGGTGACAGCCTCGATGAGCGGGAGCGAATCGCCGAGCTCAACCAGAAACGGGATTGGGACGGGCTATTGCGCTATGCCGAGGAGCGGCAGCGCCGCGATCCCGAAGGCTCCGATTGGGGGGTGATCGCCGCCTACGCTTGGGTGCGCCGCGGCGATTATCCGAAGGCGACCTCGGCACTCTCGCGGGTCATTCAACGCAACCCGGAGGACATCGGTGCCTGGAACCTGCTTGGGGAGTCCCAGCGTCAGGCAGGGCAGCCGGGTCAGGCAGTTCGCACCCTGGAACGGGCGAGCGCCATAGGCCGGACCTCCTTTGCGACGTTCTTCCTTCTTGGAGAGGCCTATCGCGATATCAATCGGCTCGACCGCGCGATCACTGCGTATCGGGAGGCCGCGCGCCTGGAGCCGGAATTCGCCCGCGCCTGGTTCGAACTGGGGGCTGCCGGTATTCGGCTTGGAGAGCGGGATGAAGTCCGGGGTGTCCTGGAGCGCCTGGAAAGGCTCGATCCGCTGCTGGCAGAAGAGCTCAAGAGGCGCTTGGAAGGCAGGCGGAGTCCCTGACCTCTGTAGCGCCGGTTTGTCGCATATGTATATTATGTTAAATTAGGCACAGGCTCAAAGGTACTTAAGGTCACTTCTAGGATCGCCTTCCCGCTCCTTTGAAAAGCCTGAAAAAGTTTCCCGTGGTGGCGGCCGCCAGCTCGCTCAGCTGGATGCCTCGGAGGCGGGCCACTTCCTCCGCCACATAACGGACCAGAGCGGGTCGATTGGTTTTCCCCCGGTGAGGGACGGGGGCGAGATAGGGGGAATCGGTCTCGACGAGCAAGCGCTCGAGAGGGATCGCGCGCGCCACGTCCTTCAAGGCCCCCGCGTTCTTGAAGGTCACGATGCCCGAGAACGAAATATGGAATCCCAGTGCAATGGCCGCGTCGGCCACGGCCCGGGACTCGGTAAAACAGTGCATCACCCCCCCTACTTCGGCCGCCCCCTCTTCCCGCATGATGGCGAGCGTGTCCTCGGCAGCTTGGCGCGTATGGATAACGAGAGGCTTCCGGCATTCGCGCGCGGCGCGTATGTGGGCCCGAAAGCGCTCGCGCTGCCACTCGAGATCGCCGCTCACGCGGTAGTAATCGAGCCCGGTCTCGCCGATCGCGACGATCCGCGGGTGGCGTGCGAGCTCGACCAGCCGCAGCGGATCCACCTCAGCGCGATCTTCATGGTCCGGATGCACGCCGACGGTCGCGAAGAAATTATCGTAAGCCTCGGCAAGCGCCAGCACCTTGGGAAACCCGGCGAAATTGACGCTGATGCACAGGGCGTGCGTCACGCCGTTCGCGCGCATCTCTTGCCGCACTTCGTCCATCTTGCCGTCGAATTCCGGAAAATCCAGATGGCAGTGTGAATCGACCCATCCCGGAGCCGGACCCGTTTTCTCGTTCACGGCCGACCGACCAGCCGCTGATACTGCAGCAGGAGGTCCTCAACAAACAGCTTGGCGTTGAGCGGGTGCCGGGCGAGCTCCCGGGCTTGCGCCAGCCGGCGCAGGTAAGCGGCGAGTTCCGCAGGGTCGCAGTGACGTGCCGTATCTGAAATCACTCCTTCATGGTTCGGGCTATACCGTACACGGCCTGCGACTCGGGCGAGCAGCAGATCGTAGCTCCAGCGCTGCAGCCATCCAACCAAGTCCCACAGCGGAACGCGCAGAACCGTTTCGGCGAGCGCAATCGGATCGAAGCCCGGATTTCCAAGATTCTCGATGAAGCGCAGGCGATCCGCGTCCGTGTCGGCGGCTTTGAGCGCGAGAAGCGGCGCACCTCCAGCGCCGGCCAGTGTCGCCTCGGGTTGCCTCAAGCCCTGCTCCTTCAGCCAGCGCAGGACCGGATCTGAGGGCGGGAACGGCAACGCGAACTTCAGGCAGCGGCTTCGCACCGTCGCGAGCAAGCGCTCGGGCTGGGTGGTGACGAGAAGGAAAACTGTGGCGGGCGGGGGCCCTTCGAGGTTTTTCAGCAACGCGTTTTGCGTATTTGCGTTCATTGCTTCCGCGGGGTAGATCAGGATGACGCGCAGACCACCCCGATGCGTCCCGACCGCGAGGAAATCGGCGAGCTCGCGTGCCTGCTCGATACGGATCTGCTCGCTGCGCCTTTTCGAGGGTTCTGCGCCCTCCTCGCGGGATTCGGGCGCCATGCTCTCGGGCACGATCAGCCGGAAATCGGGGTGATTGCCAAGCGAAAACCAGTTGCAAGCGTGGCAGGTCCCGCATGCGCGCTGGTCCGGCTGGGGCCGCTCGCACAGCAGCGATTGCGCGCACGCATGAGCGAATTCGAATTCGCCCAGGCCCTCCCCGCTCTGTATCAGGATCGCGTGGGGCAGTCGCTCTCGCAGCCGGGTCCAAGCCTTCCAGGGCTGTTCTTGCCAGTCAAATATCATGGTTCAACATATAGTTGAGACTATATCCTCAACATCTTTCTTAACTTCGGAAGGCGACCTCCCGCACTGGATCACTCTCATCCGGCGAGGTTCTGCCGCGACGCGCTCAAGATACTCCGCCCGCACGCGCTCGAAGAAGGCCTGACTCTCGAGCTCGAAACGATCGCCTCGCTCCTTCGCAAGGCGCGCGAGCGCGACCTCGACCGGAGCGTCGAAAACGAGGGTCAGGTCGGGCTGCAGCCCGGCGTGGACCCAACGCTCGAGCGCCGCGATCCGATCCCTCGCCATTCCTCGCCCCGCGCCTTGATACGCATAGGTCGCGTCGGTGAAGCGTTCAGAAACGACCCAGCGCCCCGCGGCGAGGGCGGGCGCAATCACTTGCGCGATATGCTCGCGGCGCGCGGCAAACATCAAAAGGGCCTCGGTGTCGATATTCATCGTATGGGAGAGCAGGAGCGCGCGCAATTTCTCGCCCAGCGGCGTACCGCCCGGCTCGCGGGTGACTACGATGTCTTTTCCGCGCGCGCGCAGGAAATCGGCGATGCCGCCGACGTGCGTGCTCTTACCTGCACCGTCGATGCCTTCCAGGGTGATGAACTTGCCGCGGCTCATCGACCCGCACGCCGGCGGGCGCCGGGCATTTGATATTTGGCGACCGCGCGGTTGTGCTCGACGAGCGTGCGGGAGAATTCGCTCGTTCCATCCCCGCGGGACACGAAATACAGCGCGTCGGTCTGGGCGGGATGCATCACGGCCGCGAGCGAGGCGAGTCCCGGCATCGCGATCGGATGCGGCGGCAGACCCCGCCGCGTATAGGTGTTGAAGGGCGTGTCCGTCACGAGGTCCTTCTTGCGCAGGTTGCCGTCGAATCGCTCGCCCATGCCGTAGATCACGCTCGGATCGGTCTGCAGCTTCATCCCGAGGCGCAGGCGGTTGGCGAATACCGCCGCGATCATCGCGCGGTCGCCCGCGCGCCCGGTCTCCTTTTCGACGAGTGAAGCGAGGATAAGCGCTTCGTACGGATCTGTCACCGGCAAATCCGGGGCACGCTCGGCCCAGGCGGACTCGAGCTGCTTTTTCATTGCGCCGCGCGCGCGCGCGAGCACGGCGAGATCGCTGGCACCCTTGGCGAACACGTAGGTATCGGGAAAGAACATTCCTTCCGGAAGCACCCCTGGGGCACCGAGCTTCGCCATGATCTGCGCCTCGGAGAGGCTTGCCGAATCGTGCTTCAGGTCGACGTGCGCATTCAATGCCTCGCGCATCTGGCGAAAATTCCAGCCTTCGACAAAGAGAATTTCCGCCTGCGCGTATTCCCCGCGCGTGATCTTGCGAACCAGCAGGAGCGGCGTCAGCCCGGCTGACACCTGGTAGCTGCCGGCCTTGACCTCGGCGCTGGCGCCGTTGGCCCGCGCCAGCAGAACAAATTTCCATTCCGGCATGGACAGCCCCGCTTCGATGATCTGGCGCGTTGCGCCCCGCAGCGTGCTGCCCGGACGGATCGAGAATTCCACGGTCGGCGCGGCGAGCTCGATCGGCGAAAGAGCGAACCCGAGTATCCAACCGCAGAATCCGAGCACGGCCGCGGAGGCGAGCAAGAGAGATAGTTTCAGTCGAAACAGCATCGAATCGGTCAGGAACGTCGGGCTTGACTACGCTCGTATAATAAACGCTAAACCACAGGATCAGCAGATGAGTGTGCCGTTGCAAATCGCTGAAGCGGGCCAAGCGGATCCCGATCTCGCCGCGGCTCGATCGGGGAGCGTCCTTGCCCTGCTCGGCCACTTGGGCGTCCTCCAATTCAGCGGCGAGGACGCGGAAGCCTTCTTGCAGGGACAGCTCAGCTGCGATGTGGCGGCCGTCGGTTTGCGATCGGGCACGTACGGCGCCTATTGCTCCCCCAAGGGCAGGATGCTCGCGAATTTTCTGCTCTGGCGCGAAGAGGCCGGCTTCCATATGGCTCTGTCGCGGGACATCGCCTCTTCCATCCAAAAGCGCATTTCGAAGTTCGTGCTCCGCGCGAAAGTGAAGGTCTCGGATGCCTCGGACACGATCGTGATGGCGGGCGCAGCGGGGCCGAAGGCCGGACAGGCGCTGAGCAAGGTGTTCCCCGATTTCCCGAACGGGCCGAACGAGGTATCCCGTCAACCGGATGCCGGCACGGTCATCAAACTGAAGGACGGCAGATTCCTCCTTTCCTTGACGCCTTCGAGCGCAGCCGCTCTGCGGCAGCAGCTTGCGAATATTCTCGTTCCCGTGGGCGCGCACGCGTGGCGCTGGCTCGATATTCGCAACGGCGTGCCCCTGGTGACCGCGGCGACGCAGGACCAGCTCGTTCCGCAGATGGCGAACTTCGAGCTTCTCGGCGGAATCAGCTTCGACAAGGGCTGCTACACCGGGCAGGAGGTGGTCGCGCGCATGCAGCACCTGGGCAAACTCAAGCGCCGCATGTTCCTCGCCAACATTGCCGCTCAGGTCGAGGCGGGCGATCCTCTCTACAGCGAAGACCTCGGCGATCAGGCGAGCGGGATCGTGGTCAACGCAGAAGTCTCGCCCGACGGCGGTTACGACCTGCTTGCGGCTGTGCAGACCGCGAGTCGTGAAGGCTCGGCTGTGCATCTGAAGTCCCTCGGCGGACCCGTGCTTCGCTTCCTCCCCCTCCCCTACGCCCCCGGGTGAAGCTCAACTTCTACATCTACTATCGCGTGCCCGCGCAAAATGCCGATCGAGCGCGTGCGGCAGTGAATGCGCTGCAGCGCGAGCTCTCCGACAACGCGGGCGTCGGCGGGCGGCTCCTGCGGCGCCGTGACGATGAGACCACCTGGATGGAGATCTACGAAAACGTTCAGGACGGGGCGCGTTTCGAAGCGGAGCTCGCCAAGCTGGTCGAGCGCCACGGCCTCGCCGCGCTGCTCGTCCCAGGGTCGTCCCGGAAGCAGGAAGTGTTTCGCGCCTTCTAGACCTTATGTGCCTGATCGTACTCGCATGGCGGACCCACCCCGGGTACCGGCTGATCGTTGCCGCAAACCGCGACGAGTATTTCGGGCGGCCGGCTGCGCCCGCCGGGTTCTGGGACGATCATGCGAACGTCCTCGCCGGGCGCGATCTCGAGGCCGGTGGCACTTGGCTCGGCATAACCCTGGATGGGCGATTCGCCGCGCTCACGAACTACCGAAATCCCGCGGACAAGAAAACCGGCGCGCCGTCCCGCGGCTCGCTGGTGAGCGATTTCCTGACAGGGAAAATGGCTCCACTGGAATACCTTCAGGGGGTCGAGCAGCGTGCGATGAGCTATAACGGCTTCAGCCTTCTCGTCGGGGATGCGGCGTCGCTCTTCTTTTTTTCCAATCGCGGCGGCCCCATCACGCGCGTGGAACCGGGTATTCACGGCCTTTCGAACCATCTGCTGGATACGCCGTGGCCCAAGATCGAGAAGGCCAAAGCGAGGCTCGCGGAGCAGCTTGGAGGCCCGTTCGATTTCCAAGCCGCGTTCCGGCTTCTCGACGATACGCAACGCGCCTCAAGCGGGGAGCTTCCCAGCACCGGGGTGAGCTTGGAGGTCGAGGAAAGGTTGTCGGCGATCCGCATTCTTGCCGTCGGCGGATACGGGACGCGGTGCTCGACGGCCTTGTGCTTCAGCGAAGACGGAAGGATCGAGTTCCACGAGCGCAGCTACACTGAAGAGGGCGGCGTGAGCGGCACGGTCAGCTATCGGCTCACCCTCGCGCGGGGAAAAGCTCGAGCGTCATCTCGACGTGCGGAATCTCCGCCTCCAAAAACTCCCCTCCCCGCTCGTTGAATCCGAAGCGTCGGTAAAACCCCGCCGCGTGGGTCTGCGCGTGCAGCGTAATGTGACGTATCGAGCGCTTGCGGGCCTGCTCGAGCAGCGCCTCCAGGAGCGCGGTGCCCACCCCGCGCCTGCGCCATTCGCCGAGGACCGCCATCCGGCCGATCCTGCCGTCGGGCAGCAGCCGGGCCGTTCCGATCGCTTGTCCCTTGCTGTCGCGAGCGACTGCGTGATCGCTGCCTTCGTCCCATTCGTCCCATTCGAGCTCGAGCGGGACCTTCTGTTCCGCGACGAACACCTGTTCTCGAACCGGGCGCGCCAGCGGCCGCGCCTTGTCCCATGCGAGGATGCTGATCGTGAAAGTTGCTCTCATCAACGACCAGTATAATTGTTGTCATGCGAAGTCTGTGGAACGACCAGGAAGCAAAACAGTTCCAAGGCGACCTGGGCCTGCGCGTCTACACCTCGCGGCTGCTCGGCCGCGATAAGTCCCTGGTGCTGCACGGTGGCGGCAACACTTCGGTCAAGATCCGCGAGAAAAACCTGTTCGGCGAGCAAGAAACGATCCTCTACGTCAAAGGCAGCGGCTGGGATCTGGAAACGATCGAGCCGCAGGGCTTTTCGCCGGTGCTCCTCGCGCACGTGCTGCGACTCGCGGAATTACCGTCACTGTCGGATCCCGAGATGGTCAATCAGCTGGTCACGCATATGCTCGACGCCTCGGCTCCGGCGCCTTCCATCGAGACCATCCTGCACGGGCTCATGCCCCAGAAGTTCGTGGACCATACGCATGCCGACGCCGTGCTTTCGGTGAGCAATACCCGGGACGGAGACAAGCGCATCCGCGAGGTCTACGGAAATCGCTGCGTCGTCATTCCCTACCTCATGCCGGGCTTCGATCTCGCCCAGTATTGCGCGAGGGAATTCAAGCGCCAGGGCACGCCCGAGACGGTGGGAATGGTCCTGCTCAATCACGGGATCTTCTCCTTCGGCGAGAACGCGCGCGAGGCCTACGAGCGCATGATCGAGCTGGTGACGCTCGCCGAAAAGTACCTCGAATCCAGGCGCGCGTGGTCGATCGCTCTGAAGTCCTCTCCGCGTTCCGCGCCCGGCGCCGCCGCGCAGGCCGGATTGCGCCGCCGGCTCTGCGACGCCGCGGGAGCGCCGCTCATCGTGCGCACCGTGACGAATGAGCGCACGCTCGGCTTTGCGGCGCATCCGGAGCTCGCGCGCATCTCGCAGAAGGGGCCGGCGACGCCCGACCACGTCATCCGCACCAAGCGCACGCCGATGCTGGGCAGCGACGTCGCGGGATACGCCGAGGGGTACCGCCGCTACTTCGACGAGCATGCTCCCCGCGCCAAGGAGCCCAAGACCATTCTCGATCCGGCGCCGCGAGTCGTGCTCGATCCCGCCTTCGGCCTTGCTGCGGCGGGAAGAACTGCGAAGGATGCCGCGATCGTCGCCGAAATCTACGACCATACGATCGACGTCATCCTCCGCGGCGAGGCGCTCGGCGGGTTCCAGGCCCTGCCCGCGAAGGACGTCTTCGACGTCGAGTACTGGGACCTCGAGCAGGCCAAGCTCAAGAAAGGCGGCAAGGCCCTGCCGTTCGCCGGCGAGATCGCGCTCGTCACCGGGGCCGCTTCCGGGATCGGCAAGGCGGCGGTCGCGGCGTTTCTCGCGCGCGGCGCGGCGGTGGTCGGGCTCGACTTGGATGCGAAGATCGAATCGCTCCACAGCCGCGGCGATTTTCTCGGGATGAGCTGCGACGTCACCGACGAGACGCAGGTGCGTTCTGCCCTCGAGAAGGCGGTGCTCGCTTTCGGCGGGCTGGACATGCTCGTGCTGAACGCCGGCATTTTCCCGGCGAGCCGCAAGATCGCCGATTTGCCCATCGCAGAGTGGCGCAAGGCGATGAACGTCAACCTCGATGCGAACCTGCTCCTGATGCGCACCTGCCACCCGCTTCTGAAACTTGCTCCCCGCGGCGGGCGCGTGGTGGTCATCGGCTCGAAAAACGTTCCCGCGCCGGGTCCGGGGGCATCGGCCTACTCGGCTTCGAAGGCCGCGCTGAACCAGCTTGCGCGCGTCGCGGCGCTCGAATGGGGCGCGGACGGAATACGCATCAACACCGTGCACCCGAACGCGGTGTTCGATACCGGCCTGTGGACCGAAGAGGTGCTCGGCCAGCGGGCCAAGCAGTACGCGATGACCGTAGAAGAATACAAGACCAACAACGTGCTCAAGACCCAGGTAGGCAGCCGCGACGTCGCGGAGCTGGCGGCGGAGATGTGCGGGGCGCTTTTCGCCAAGACCACCGGCGCCCAGGTACCGGTCGACGGCGGCAATGAGCGCGTCATCTGAAGCGAACCCTGTCGAGACCCTGCGCTGGGACGGGCGGCGGCTCGAGCTGATCGACCAGCGTGCCCTCCCCGCGCGCCTCGAATACGTGAGCTGCGCGAACGCGGCCGAAGTTGCCGAGGCCATTCGGTCGATGGTGGTGCGCGGCGCTCCGGCGATCGGCTGCGCCGCGGCCTTCGGCGTGGCGCTCGAAGCGAGGCGCCAGGAGGATTGCCCGCGCGCCGAGTTCGACATCGCGATGGAAACCGCGTTCAGGAATCTCGCCGCGAGCCGGCCGACCGCGGTGAATCTCTTCTGGGCCCTCGACCGGATGCGCGCGGCGCTCGGCGCAGGGACTCGGGACGATCCAAGGTCGGCGGCAGGGAGATTGGCCGACGCGGCGCTCGCGCTCTTCAACGCAGACCTCGAAACCAACCGCGCCATAGGGCGCGCGGGCGCCGCTCTCGTGCCCGGCGGCGCGCGCGTCCTCACCCATTGCAACACCGGATCCCTCGCCACGGCCGGCCACGGCACTGCGCTCGGCGTGATCCGCACGGCGCGCGACCAGGGCAAGCGTATCTCTGTGATCGCGAGCGAGACCCGTCCCTATCTCCAGGGCGCGCGCCTCACCGCCTGGGAAATGATCCGGGAGAAGATTCCCGTCACGCTCATCACCGACAACACGGCCGGACACCTGATGCGCCTCGGAAAAATAGACCTCGTGCTGGTCGGCGCGGACCGCATCGCCGCGAACGGAGACGTGGCCAACAAGATCGGCACGTATACGCTTGCCGTGCTCGCCGAGCGCCACCGCATTCCCTTCTACGTCGCGGCGCCCCTTTCCAGCATCGACACCTCGGCTGCAGACGGAAGCGCAATCCCCATCGAGGAGCGCAGCGCCTCGGAAGTCACCGGCTACGCGGGCATGCGGTGGGCGCCCGAGGGCGTCAGCGTCGCCAACCCCGCCTTCGACATCACCCCCGCGGAGCTGGTGAGCGGGCTTTTCACCGAGAAGGGCGCCGTGACGCGGCCTGACGCGCGCAAGATCCGTGCGTTGTTTCCGGGTTGACATGAGCCTGCCGCTCGCACGCTCTAGGGACCCTCGACTTTCACGCCCTTGGCGCGCAGCATCGCGATGACGCTGTCGGGCCCCACGAGGTGGGCCGCGCCGACAACGATCATGTAGATGCGCCCGTCCGCGATCATCCTTTCTATCTGCGGCAGCCACTTTTCGTGGCGGTCCTTGAGAATGCGCCTGCGCAGCACGGGGAAATCGTCGAGGCCGACATTGAGAGCCCTCTCCAGCGCCGCAAGATCGCCTTTGCGATAGGCGGCCAGCATGTCCCCGAGCATTTTCGGCATCTCGCGAACTTGCCGGAGGGTCACCGTCAGAAGCGCGATTTCCTGCTCACGCGTGAGGTCGGCGAAGACCCTGAGCTGAGACTCGTTCGTCTCCAGCGAGGTCAGGCCTTTGCCGCTTGCCTTCGCCCACGTGATGACCTGCTGTTCCACGCCCTTGTTCGGGTCGAAGCCCTGGCTGATGGCGAATTGCACCCCCAAGGTCAGCGCGGCCAGCCAGGGCCTCAAAGGCGCAAGACTGGGTGGCGGTATTCGGAGGTCGGTCGCCGCTCTCTCAAGCTCGGTGCGACTGCTTCCGGGCAAGACGCTGGGTAGCGTCTGCCCAGGCGGGAGAAGGCCGTATTTCGCGATCAAGGCCTGCGAGGCCTGCGGGTCTCGCTGCCCGGCGAAGTCGGTCTCGAAGACCGCGACTGCGGCCCCGTTCAACGCGCTCTCGACGGCGGGGGTTCGCCATTTCACGTCGGCGGGGAGCAGATGGAACGATCCGAACAGAAAAACCCTCCCCTTCGGGCCATCGACCCTCCAGAGCGCCGGCGCATCGGCTCGCGCCGCGGCATCCCGCGTCGCAACCGGCGAGAGCGCAAGGCTCAGCGCCGCAAGACTTGCCCCGATCGCAGCGACAAGGCCGCGTAGCCCTTCAGGAAGCTTCATGTGTTGCGCGGGACGGGCATCCGCCCGCCCCGGTACGGCGTTACACGAGCTTGACGTTCTTCAACGGCAAACTCCGCACCGGCTTCCCGGTCGCGGCGAAGATCGCGTTGAGCACCGCGGGCGTCACCACGCAGATGGTCGGCTCGCCGACTCCGCCCCAGAAGTCCTGAGTCGGCACGATCACCGTCTCGACTTTCGGCATTTCGGCGAGCCGCAGGAGCGGGTAAGTGTGGAAGTTCAGCTCCACCATGCGCCCGTTCTGCACCGTGCACTCGCCGTAGAGCGCCGCGCTCAAGCCGTACACGACCGAGCCTTCGACCTGGGCCGCGATCTGATCGGGATTGACCGCGTGGCCGCAATTGAGCGCGAGCACCATGCGGTGGATCTTGAGCTTGCCTTCGCCGCTCACCGAGACCTCGGCGACCGCCGCCGAGTAGCTGCCGTAACCCAT
>VBCJ01000334.1 GCA_005884335.1 Betaproteobacteria bacterium
TCACCACGACCGCTCCGTGCGCCTGGCGCGCCATTTCGCCGGTTTCCAGCGTCACTTGATGCGCGCCGTATGTGAACGTCTTTTTGATGGGAGTCAGCTGCATGATTTTCTCGATTGGTTAAGCCGGGCGCACTGCCCGGTCATTTTGATGTGCCGGCGGCGACGGAGACGCGCCGGGCCGTTTCTGGAAATCAAAACGCCCATCGGGATCCAATGGGCGTCGAGGAAGTCACTTGCGCAGGCCAAGTTGCTCGATCAGCTCGTGATATTTCCCGTTGTTCTTTCGCTTGAGGTAGTCGAGTATCTTGCGACGCTGGCTCACCATCTTCAGCAACCCGCGCCGCGAATGATGGTCTTTGACGTGCGTCTTGAAGTGGTCGGTCAGCCCGTTTATCCGGGCCGTGAGCAAGGCGACCTGCACTTCCGGGGAACCCGTATCGCCCGCTGCGCGCTGGTGCTGCCGGACGATTTGCGCCTTTTCCGTAACGCTGACCCGCATGCTCTAGCTCTGATCTCTTCGCGAAAGGCCGGCATTTTACCTTGAAATCAGCGCCTTCTACAAGCAGTTTTGGGCTGGAAACACGTTTCAAGACAGCACGAGCAGCCGCTTCGGTTGCAAGGTCCCGCTTGCGTCCACTTGCCCCGTGCCCAGGAACTTCGCGTCCTCGCCGAAGACGGCGATGCTGCCACTTGCAGAATCGACTGATATCGTCCGCCCCTGCCGGAACTTCGCCGCAAGGGGGGGGCCGAGCGTCAGGCGCGGCCAGGATTGGAGCAAGGCTTCCAGGGGCAGGAGCCGCTCGCGTCGTTCCGCAGGCGAAATCGCCTCGAGCGCCTCCAGCGTCATCGACTGTCCCAACGCGAACGGGCCCACCGCGGTGCGCTCCAGGGCCACGAGATGTGCGCCGCAGCCTAGCTGCGCGCCGATATCCTCGGCAAGGACTCGAACGTAGGTGCCCTTGCTGCACTCGACGAACAAGCCGACCGTATTGTCTTCGAACTTCTCCAGCTCGAGTCGACGGATCGCGACGCGCCGCGCGGCGCGTGGAACGTGCTCACCGCGGCGCGCGTAAGCGTACAAGGGCCGGCCTCGATGCTTGATCGCAGCATATCGAGGCGGCAGCTGCTCGATCTCGCCTCGATAGCGCTCCAATGAGGCGAGCAGCTCGTTGCGGGTCACTTTGACTTCGGCGCGCGAAACCACCGGACCCTCGGCATCGCCGGTCTCGGTGCGCTCGCCGAGCTTTAACTGCGCGCGATAGCTCTTGTCCGCATCGAGTATCCCGCCGGAAAACTTGGTCGCCTCGCCCAGCGCAATGACGAGCAAGCCACTTGCAAGGGGGTCGAGCGTTCCGGTGTGGCCGGCGCGCCTCGCGCCGAGGAGGCGCTTCGCTCTTTGCAACACGGCGTTCGAGCTCGGTCCAACCGGTTTGTCGATGAGCAGCACTCCGCTGACTGCCGCGCTCGTATTTTCCACGGGAGCTCAATCCGCTTTCTTTCCGCTCACCGCGGCGTCGATCAGCTGCGAGAGACGCACGCCTCGCTCCACCGAAACGTCGTGCTTGAAGCGTATTTCCGGGGTCACGCGGAGTCTCAGGCGCTTTCCGAGCTGGGCTCGCAGGAATCCCGCAGCGCGATCGAGACCCGCCTCGATGGTCGTCAAGGATTCCGCATCGGCCAAAGTCGTGAAGAAAACTTTGGCATAGGCAAAGTCCGGGGAGACCTCGACCCCGGTGAGGGTGATCATGCCGACGCGGGGGTCTTTGAGCTCGGCGCGCAGCAATTCCGACAGCTCGCGCTGGATCTGATCGGCGACGCGGCGCAGGCGTTGCTGGTTGGCCATGAAGTGGAGCGAAGCAATCGGCCATCGTACAGCAGATCCTTCGCCGCGCTAAAGCGCTCCTCAGGACGGCTCGGACACTACAGTGTCCGAGCCACTTCCTGGACTTCGTAGATTTCGAACTGGTCGCCGACCTTGAGGTCGTTGAAGTTTTTCACGGACATGCCGCACTCGAAACCGGCTTTCACCTCGCGCACGTCGTCCTTGAAGCGCTTGAGGGAATCGATCTCGCCCGTATGGACGACCACGTTGTCGCGCAGCACACGCACCATTGCGTTGCGGCGCACGAGACCCTCGAGCACCATGCATCCAGCCACGGCCCCGACCTTGGAGATCTTGAAAACCTGGCGCACGTCGACCAGGCCGAGTATGTTCTCTTTTTTCTCCGGCGCCAGCATGCCCGAGAGCGCCGCCTTCACTTCGTCGACGGCGTCATAGATGATGTTGTAGTAGCGCACGTCCACGCCCGAGGCCTCGGCCGCCTTGCGCGCAACCGTATCGGCGCGGGTATTGAAGCCGATGATCACCGCCTTGGAGGCGAGCGCCAGATTCACGTCGGACTCGGTGATTGCGCCCACGGCGCTGTGCACCACATTGACCTTGACCTCGTCGGTTGAAAGCCGCGTGAGCGCGTGCACCAGCGCTTCCTGAGAGCCCTGCACGTCGGCCTTGATGAGAAGCGCGAGCACCCTCGCCTCGCCCTCGCCCATCTGCTCGAAGATGTTTTCCAGTTTGGCGGCCTGCTTCTTCGCGAGCTTCACGTCACGGAACTTGCCTTGGCGGAACAGCGCGATCTCGCGCGCTTTGCGCTCGTCGCCGAGCGCCATGACGTCCTCGCCGGCCGCTGGCACGTCCGACAGGCCCTGGATCTCGACCGGAATCGAGGGACCGGCCTCTTGAACCGGACTTCCGCTCTCGTCGAGCATGGCGCGAACCCGGCCGAAGCTGCTCCCGGCGAGCACGATGTCGCCGCGCCGGAGCGTTCCGGATTGGACCAGGACCGTGGCCACCGGTCCGCGGCCCTTGTCCAGGCGCGCCTCGATCACGAGGCCCTTGGCCAGCGTGTCCACCGGAGCTTTCAGTTCGAGTACTTCGGCCTGCAGCAACACCTGTTCCAGCAGCGTATCGATGCCGGCGCCGGTTTTCGCCGACACCGGAACGAACGGCGAATCCCCGCCGTATTCCTCGGGCACCACGGCCTGCGCCACGAGCTCCTGCTTGACCTTTTCCTGGTTCGCCTCGTGCTTGTCGATCTTGTTGATCGCCACGACGATGGGGACTTCGGCCGCTTTGGCGTGATGGATGGCCTCGATCGTCTGCGGCATCACGCCGTCGTCCGCCGCAACCACCAGCACGACGATGTCGGTCACTTTTGCACCGCGTGCGCGCATCGCTGTAAACGCCTCGTGGCCTGGCGTATCGAGGAATGTGACCATACCGCGCGGCGTCTGGACATGGTAGGCGCCGATGTGCTGCGTGATGCCCCCCGCTTCCCCCGAGGCGACCTTGGTGCGGCGAATGTAATCGAGCAGCGACGTTTTCCCGTGGTCGACGTGCCCCATCACAGTGACCACGGGCGCGCGCGGCTTCAACTCGGCCTCGTGGTGTTCGGGCGCGTCGGCGAGCAGGGATTCCGGATCGTCGAGTTTCGCCGCCTTGGCCACGTGGCCCATTTCGGTCACGACGATCATCGCGGTTTCCTGGTCCAGCACCTGATTGATCGTCACCATGTTGCCCAGTTTCATCAGCACCTTGATGACTTCGGCGGCCTTGACCGACATCTTGTGGGCGAGATCACCGACGGAAATGGTCTCCGGCACCATGACCTCGCGCACGACCGGCTCGGCGGGCGCGCTGAACTGCTGTACGCCTTCAGCGACCGGTGCGACCGCGGCTTTGTGTCTGCCCTTGGGGTTATGCCAACCGGAGGCTCCCTGCACGTCTCCGCGCGTCTTGATCGTGCGGCGCTTGACGCCTTCGTCCTTCCAGACCTTGATTTCCTTCGCCTTCTTCGCACCCTTCTTTTCCGCTCCCGGTGCAACCTTCGGCTTGTGCAGCGTCGTGTCGGAGGCGGGAGCCGGCGCCTGCGTCTTCACCTCGCTCGGCTTGCCCTCGGCGAGCTTGCGCTCGCGCTCCTGTTTCTCGGCCAAGTCGGCGGCCTGCCGCGCCGCCAACTCCTCGTTCCGGCGCTGTTCCTCTTCGCGGAGCTCCGCTTCGCGCGAATCGACCGCGCCCCCGGAAAGACCCGGCACTTCCGCGGGCGCGCCCGGCTCCGCGTCGCGCTTGACGAAGATGCGCTTCTTCTTGACTTCGACCTGGATGGTGCGCGCTTTGCCGCTCGCATCCGACTTCTTGATGATCTCGGAGGTCTGCTTGCGCGTCAGGGTGATCTTGTTCTTGGGTTCAGATGAGCCGTGCGACTTGCGCAGGTATTCCAGGAGCCGGGTCTTGTCCTGCTCCGAAAGAACGTCTTCGGCCACCTGCTTGTGCACGCCTGCGGCCCGCAACTGCTCGAGCAGCACCGACGGCGGCACTCTCAGCTCGCCGGCGAATTGGGCAACGCTCGTCTGGGCCATGGGCCAGCCTCACTCCTGGGCAAACCAGTGTTCACGAGCCTTCATGATCAGGCTCTTGGCACGCTCGGCATCGACTCCCGCCATCTCGACGAGGTCGTCGGTGGCGAGATCGGCCAGGTCGTCGCGAGTCTTCACCCCCGATCGGGCGAGCTTCGTCGCCAGGTCCTTGTCCATACCCTCGAGGCCGAGCAGCGCCGGATCGAGGTTTTCCGCCTGCTCCTCGCTCGCGATGGCCTGCACCAGGAGTGCGTCGCGAGCGCGGTTGCGCAGCTCGCTCACCGTGGCCTCATCGAAACCCTCGATCTCCATCATCTCGTTGATGGGCACGTAAGCCACCTCTTCGAGAGTCGAGAAGCCTTCCTGGATGAGCGTATTCGCGACCTCCTCGTCGACGTCGAGCCGCTCCATGAAAAGCTTCCTCACCGAGGAGGCTTCTTCCTCGTTCTTCTTCTGCGATTCCGCCTCGGTCATGAGATTGATCGTCCAGCCTGTCAGCTCGGAGGCGAGACGCACATTCTGGCCGCTTCGTCCGATTGCAATCGCGAGATTCTCCTCGTCCACGACCACGTCCATGCTGTGCTTGTCCTCGTCGACAAGGATCGATGACACCTCGGCCGGCGCGAGCGCGCCGATCACGAACTGGGCCGGATCCTCCGACCACAGCACGATGTCCACACGCTCGCCCGCGAGTTCCTGCGTCACCGCCTGCACCCTCGCCCCGCGCATGCCGACGCACGTGCCGATCGGGTCGATACGCTTGTCCCGGGAATGCACGGCAATCTTCGCGCGAATGCCCGGGTCGCGCGCGGCCGACTTGATCTCGAGCAGTCCTTCCTCGATTTCAGGGACTTCGAGCCGGAACAGCTCCATGATGAATTCGGGCGCAGTGCGCGACAGAACCAGCTGCGGCCCGCGCACATTGCGGTCGATGCGCATGACGAAGGCGCGCACGCGGTCGCCCACCCGCAGATTCTCCTTGGGGATCATCTGGTCGCGCGGCAGCACCGCCTCGACGCGCCCGACCTCGATGATCGCGTTGCCGCGCTCGACGCGCTTGATCGCGCCGTTGATGAGCTTTTCGCCGCGGGCGAGAAAATCGTTAAGCAGCTGCTCGCGTTCGGCGTCGCGGATCCTCTGCAGGATGACCTGTTTCGCGGTCTGCGCGCCGATGCGGCCGAAATCGATCGGCTCGAGCGTCTCCTCGATATAGTCCCCGAGCTGGATGTCCGGGTACTGCTTCTGCGCTTCCGAGAACGCGATCTGCTGGGACGGATTCTCCACCGCTTCATCGGCCACCACCTGCCAGCGGCGGAAGGACTCGAAGTCCCCGGTATTGCGGTCGATCGCGACGCGCACGTCAACGTCCTCGCTGA
>VBCJ01000335.1 GCA_005884335.1 Betaproteobacteria bacterium
CCCCGTTGCCGCGTTGAACGCCAGCACCTGGGGCCCGAGGATGCCGTTCGGGTCCGAGACCTCCATCTTGACGATCATGACCTTTCCCTTGCCCGTCTCACTCGAGCCGAACTCCACCCTCTTGATGACGGGGTCGTTGGCCCGCGTGGGCTCGGGCACGAGCACGACCTCGACCTCCAGCGTCTTGCCGGTCTCGACCCTCACCGCATTCGGTTTATAAATGTAGCCGCTCGAGTAGACGTGCAGTCCGTATTGGCCGCCTTCACCGAGCTCGATCCGAAAGCGGCCGGCGGTATCGACCAGCGTCCCGCGGTCCCAGCGGTTATTGTGAATCTCGCCTTTCTCGAGCAGAGCGAGGCCCGCGAGCGGCTGGCCGCTTTGGGTCCGCACAATGCCAGTGATTACCGTCGCCGCGTCCGCGCCGAGCGGGAGCGCGAGCGCCGCCAGCCAGAGCGCGAGAAAGATTGAGAGGACGGTATGGATCATGCTGTCTCCTTCACTATGGCGCGACGCTGAATGGCGCGACGCTGACCGGACGGCCGGCAAGCCTCGACATGAGGAACGCGATGACGTCAGCGGAGGGTTGTCCGTCAGACCCGAGACGCGGAAGCTCCGGCCGGTGCCGCCCGAGGAAGCGCTCGAGCGACTCGACCTGGCCGTTCCCAGCGGCTGGAAAAAGCAGCGCGGCGGGAGTGACGGCGCCGGCGTCGTGGCAGCTCCGGCACCAGCGGGCGTAGAGTCGTTCGCCACGCGCGACGCTCTCGGCGAGCGCGCGAAGCCGGCTCTCGAAGACGGCCTGGCCGGCGACAATTCCGGGCGAGATCGGTGTGCCGGCGCCGTGCGAGGTCAGATACGCGGTGATCGCGAGGGCCGGCCGCTCAGCGTCGGGGAGCCGGTAATGACGCTGCACCGCCTCGGCATTCGCTTGGAAGAGCGTCATCACACGACCCTCGGGAGGCGGCAGCGGCCTGTACTTTGGAAAGCTCGCCGCCCATCCACGCGTCTCGGCTGGATCATAGTGACAGGTGGCGCACGCGACCGGATCCCGAGGGTCGGGTGAGCTCTTCCACCATCGCTCGCCCTCCGCGACGAGCTCTGCCAGGCCGCCTGCGGGCGCGCCCGCCGATGCCCCTCCGGCCGAGGCAAGCACGATAACCACCAGCGCGATGAAGCGGACCATCTCGCTCGAGCCTCACATGCTCCCGGAACGGCGATTGCCGCGCGGCGCGCCCTGGATGAGCGTCAAGGCGCCGACCGTGAGGAAGCCCGTCGTGTAGAGCGCGAGCAACGGAGCGGCCGCATAGCTCTGATGGACGCAGACGAGCCACGTGCTCCAGCCGCAATAGAGTCCGAGGGCGAGCTCGACGACGCCTCCCCAGGGCCGCCAGTCCGCATAAGCCTTACCGCGCCAGCGCCCGTCTGCCTGACCGATGCCGAACTTCGGTGTGCGCACGAACTCGAGATCTCTTCTCCACAGCGCGTCGAGGACCGCCAGGCTCGTGCTCCACGCAACCCCGACGCCGATGATCATGATGGTAGGCAGCCGCCACAGGTGTCGAAGCCAGCCGGGATCGAGGACCCGCTGGGCGTAGACCAGCAGAAATCCGGGCCCGAGGACGCCCAGCGTGAAGGCGACGCTCACACCGACCAGGATGTTTCCTTCCAGTGGACCTTCCCTTGCGCTGAGCACAGGTGCGGATAGGAGGACACCGATGAGGATCGCGGGGTGAATCATGTAGTACGTCAGGTGGATGAAGGCCTGGTACTTGGTCCAGAGCGACAGCGGCGCGCGAGCGACCGCCGGCAGGAGCTTGAGCGCGGTCTGGATGGATCCTTTCGCCCAACGACGCTGCTGCGATTTGAATCCCGTGATCAGAACCGGTAGCTCTGCCGGGCAAACCAGATCGGGGCGGTAGACGATGCGCCAGCCGCGAAGCTGCGCGCGATAGCTCAGATCGAGGTCCTCGGTCAGCGTGTCGTGCGACCAGCCTCCTGCGTCCTCGATGGCGACCTTGCGCCAGACACCGGCCGTCCCATTGAAGTTCAGAAGCAGATTGCCCCAGAAACGCGCTGACTGTTCGACCGCGAAGTGGCCATCGATGCCGAGGGACTGGGCAATCGTCAACACCGAGAACTCGCGGTTCAGATGACCCCAGCGCGTCTGGACGACCGCCACTTGCGCGTCGCTGAAGTGTGGGATGGTCGTTCGGAGAAAGTCGGGGTTCGGCACCGCGTCGGCATCGAAGATCGCCACGAACTCTCCGCGCACCTCCTTGTGCCCCGCTGCGAGCGCGCCGGCCTTGAACCCCGTGCGCTCGCGACGGTGGAGGTGGACCACCGTGAGCCCTCGCGCACGGAGCTGGCTCGCCGCCTCGGCGATGATCCCGCCGGTGTCGTCGGTCGAGTCGTCGAGAACTTGAATCTCGAGACGGTCGTGTGGGTAGTCAAGAGCGCCCACAGCCTCGAGCAGGCGGCGCGCAACATAGCGCTCGTTATAGAGGGGAAGTTGCACCGTCACCGACGGCCACTCGGCTGGCGGCTCAGGCGCCGCGGCCTCTCGAATACGCCGGCGGTTCCACCAGTGGATCGCGAGCAGGAGATACGCGTTCAGCCCATAGAGATTAAGCGCGACGACCGAGACGAAGTGGAGGACTCCGAGGACCGTTCTCATAGCGTCCTCGGCGCGAGCGCCGTCGGGACCCGGTGCGCGATCGTACGCCAGCCGGAAAGGAAGAGGAGCGCGAAGAGGGGACCATACTCCGCCAGCCACGCCCACCACGGGATGGGCGCCGGCTCCACCACATAGCTCAAGTACGAGAGCGACACGGCGCCGCTGAAGTAAAGCCACGCCGGCCACGGACTGAAGCAGAGGAACGGGACGATCCAGAGCACGTACCAGGGATGCATGCTGGTCGGCACGAGAAGGAGGTAGGCGCCGACCGCGAGCGCCCCCGCGCGTGTCATCCCCGCCGCGTTTCCCCCGTTGGCGCGGCCGATCCAGACGACGACCCCCGCCATCAGCGCGAAGAGGACACCCATCGCGACCGCCCGCGGCAACTCACCGGTGAGGCCCAGCGGGTAAGTCAGGAGTGCGCGAAGACCGATGTTGTGGTCCTCGGCGCTGCCCAGGTATTCGGGAAGGAACCCGGCGGCGCCGAGCCTCACGGTGGCGGCGTGGGGAAGATATCCCAGCGCCACTGTGGCGGCCACGGCCGCCGGAAATCGCCAGTCGCGCGACCGCCACCAGGCGGGAAGAAGGACGAGGGGATAGAGCTTCAGCAGCACGGCACCGCCGAGCGCGATGCCCGCGCGCATGGAGGAGCCGCCCCCACGCCAGGCGAGGGCCGCCAGCACCAGAGGAATCACGACGAGGTCGACGTGGCCTGCCTGAACGCCCTCGAAGATCACGAGCGGCGACCACGCATACACGATCACCGCCGCTGGACTCGACCTCGTTCGACGAAGGAGAGCGAGGAGGAGCGCAACCGTGGCGATCTCGCTTGCGAGCAGAAACACTCGCCACGCAACGATGCTATTGGGCGCGACCCGCGCCATGAGCGCGAAGACCGCTTGGGCGCCCGGCGGGTAGACGGTCACCTTCGTCGGTCGATTGATGTTGGGATAGACCGCTTCATCGCGAAGCGGCGCGAGCTCGTCTGCGGCCGGCGGGTACCGATACGGGCTGATGCCCGCCCATTGCACGCGACCGTCCCAGAGGTAGCGATAGAGATCGGACGAGAGCAGGACCGGGCTCGCGAGGACAGCGACCCGGAACAGGAGACCGAATGCGAGTACGAGACCGAGCAGGATGCGGTCGGCGGGACCCCAGCGTAGCAGGAAGCGCGTGGCCGTCAGGTAGACGAGGAACAACGCGCTGAACAGCACGATATACGCGACGTGGGTCCGCAGGCTGCCGGCGGCGAGCAGAGACAGCCCGACCGTGTAGCCAAGCAGGCTCACCAGTCCGAGACCGCCGACGAGGGCTCGAGCTGCCGCGGGCCTCGTCACGCTTCCATCGCTGAGGGTCACGCGGCGTGCTGGAGCACCCGTGCCCAGGTCTCACCGGCCATCGCCCGCCGACGCAGCGCCGGCTCAAGCGCGCGATCGATCCCGACGATCCGCCCGGCGCCGGCGAAGGCGAAGCAGAAAAGGGGCAGCGTCAGCAGCGGCCAGATCCAGTACCACTCGCCGGGTACATTGAATGCCCCGAGCGCGATGTTCACCTGCCAGAGGAAGCCGCCGACACCGGCCAGACGCGTGAGGATGCCGAAGAGCAGAGCCACGCCCAGCGCGAACTCGATCACGAAGGTCTGCAGGCCAAAGAGGGAGAAGTGAGGCAAGACGACGTGCTCGAGGAATGCGGCGTACCAGCCGAACGTCGGGTTGGCGATCTCCTTCTGGATGAAGCCCTCGAGCCATCCGTAGTTGACCCACGGCGCCTTCTGCAACGCCATGTCGAGGAAGAGCAGGCCGTAGGCGATTCGGAACAGGGCGAGCGGCCAACCGGGCAGGCACGTTCTCAAGCCGACGGTGTCAGTTGACATTGTCAGATACTCCACATGAGCCCGCAGCCCCGGCACGGGTCCGGCGGACTCGCACTCTCGAAGTTGATCCGGAACCGGCGATACCGCTCGCCGTTCCAGATGTCGGCGAAGGGTTCGGCGAGCGCGTTACCCAAGCCCGGCGCCGCCCCTCTGAAGCTTGCCAGGGGCGTCGTCAACCCTGAGGCGCGGAGCGTGACGCCGAGCGTCCCTGCCAGCCCCTCGGCCTCATCGAGCGACTCCTGCTCCTGCTGGCGCAGCCGGCCGTGCAGCGCGTTCTCGGCCGTGGCGACTCCGAGCCCGTTGAAGACGAGCCGCTGCACGTAGACCTCATCGACGCAGAGGTCAGCGGCGAGTCGGACGAACGCCGACAGCTCGTGGAGGTTTACCCGAGAGGCCGTGAACCACAGCGAGACCCGCGGCGCCGTGCGGCTCCCCTCGGGCTCGAGCTCGATGAGCTGTCGCACATTGGCCACCACACGGTCGAACCGGTCGACGCCGCGGAGCTTCTGATACGTCTGTCTCGTCGCCGCGTCCATCGAGACCCGGTACTCGTCGAGCCCGCTCTCGATCAACCTGAGTGCGCGCCCGGCCGTGAGGCTGATCGCGTCCGAGTTGAAGAGCACGGTCGTGGCGCGAGTCTTCAGGTAGGCGACGATCTCGAAAATCTCGCGGTTCAGGAGCGGCTCGCCGATACCGTGTAGCACCACACGCTCGAGGACCGGGAACTGCTCCGCGATGGCGGTGACCTGTCTGAGCGTGAGGTCAGCCGGCGGCTCCAGGCTCTGGAAGGTTCGGATGCACGTCTGGCATTTCGAATCGCAGCGATTGGTCGTCTCCAGATAGAGCGAGCGAGGCAGCGCGGCGACCACAGGCGGGCGGCGGCCGGT
>VBCJ01000336.1 GCA_005884335.1 Betaproteobacteria bacterium
GCCCAACGTCGCGTGCAAGGTGCTCGACTGGGCGATCCAAGCGCACGGCGGCGGCGGCATGTCGGAGGATTTCCCGCTCGCCTATATGTACGCTCATTCGCGCACCCTTCGCTTCGCCGACGGACCCGACGAAGTGCACCGCAACGCGATCGCGAAGCTCGAGCTCTCCAAGCACATCGCCGCGCCGAAGCGCTGAACCAGCGTTACGCGCGTCGGTTACGTCATCGCTTCCGGTCGGGAAGGGGCGGGACGGGGCGCGGCCTGCGGTCCGGGCCGGTGGCGACGTAAGTGAGCGTCGCCTCGGTCACCTTGACGGTCTCGACATCGGAAGGATTGCGCTGCGCGTACACCTCTACGTTGACGGTGATCGAGGTGGTGCCCACGCGCACGATTTCGCAGTAGAACGAAAGCACATCGCCGATGAATACCGGCTGCTTGAACTGGAATTCGTTGACCGCTACGGTGACCACGCGGCCGCGCGCGTGGCGCGCCGCGAGCACGCCAGCTGCGATGTCCACCTGCGCCATGATCCAGCCGCCGAAGATGTCGCCGTGCTGGTTGGCGTCGGCCGGCATCGGCACGACGCGCAGTACGGGCTCCTTGTGTTCGGGCAGTTTGGTCACCGTGCAATGTTACCGTGAAGGCTACAGTGCCGCCTCGATGCGCGCGACGATGGTGGCGAGCGCGGCGCCGCGCTCGTGGCGGGCGTAGCGCTCGGCGAATTCGTGCGCCTTCGCGGCGTATTTCCCCCTTTCTGCAAGCGCCTTGAGAGCGGACGCATAGTCGGCGTTCGGCGTCTCCGGTGCAATCCCCAGGCCCGCGCCGAAGCGCACCAGGCGCCGCATGATGAGGAATTGCTCGAGCTGGGTCGGCAGGACGAGCACAGGCTTTCCGGCGAGCAGCGCCTGCGCGGTCATCTGGTGGCTCCCGTGGCACACGACGATGTCGGCCTGCGGCAGCAGCTGCGACACCGACATCGCTTCCGCCGAAAATCGGACCGAGCCTCCGTCGTATTTTTCCCGGAGTTTCGGGTCGATGCCGCGGCAGAAAACGAGCGTCGGGGACTTCAACGCGGCGATCGCCGCGAGCAGGGGATCGAGTCCCTTGAAGTAGGAATAGAGGTAGGCGAAGAGGCGGGGGCCTGAGCCCGCCGGCCAGTCCGGCGCCGCCTTGCCTTCGCCGGAATCGGTGATGCCGTAATAATCGGAGGGCCCGCGCTCTGGGTAGACATCGAGCTCGGGATAGGTGAGCAACATCGAGCGGTCGGCAAACAGCTCGCCGATGGTCGCGAGCGGCTGCACGCCGTGATCCGAGAGCACGGTGTTGATCGCGTGCAGCACCCGGCGGTCCGCCGCCTCAAGGCGCGCGCGCGGCGCGGGCTCCCAGTGGCGAAGCGGCGGCGACGGCATCGCGGGCGGAGGGACGTGAAAGCCCTGCGAAATCTCGAAGCTCGGTATCCCGAGCGTCAGCGCCGCGAGGTGCGCGGCGGGCGCGACGTTGGCAACCACCGCGTGCGAGCCCCTCAAGCGCTCTCGCCAGGCATCGATTAAGGCCTTGTGCTGGGGCGGATCGTGATAGCCGAAGTTGAGCAGGATCTCGCCCAGATTGAGGGGAGCCTCGCAGGTCGGCGGCCCGGACCAGATGGGCGCGCCCTCGCGCGGAATTTCCGCGGCGCCATCGAGGTCGGCGCCCGCGGAAAGATCCCGGAGAAAGAAGCGCGCGTCGTGCCCGCGCGCTTTCATCGCGGCCGCGATCGGCAGCAGGGTCGTGACGTGCCCCGTGCCCGCGCCCAGCTCCCAGGCGAATTCGATTTTCGCCATTGCGATGCGAGTCCCAGAAATGAAGAAGCCCGCCTAGAAGGCGGGCCTCCAGTGTAGCGGCTCAAGGCCTTACTGGACCACGCACTCCAGGTTCGAGCCGGCGTTGATGCTGCTCGTCTTCAGCGTTTGCCCGAAGCTGGGCGGCGGGGTGACCTGCGGAAGATTCGGCGGCGGGGGGATGAGCCTTGGGGGCAGATTGATATTGCTGGAGAAGCCCACCTGTCCGACGCCGACCAGCTGCTCCACGCCCCCCGAGATGAGCGCGATCTGCCCGTCGGCCACCGTGACGTACACCCCCGGCGGCGGCAGGTTCGGGGGCGCGCTCTGGCCGGGCGGAGGCGCGGCGATGTCGATCGCCGAATAGTCGGTGCCGCGGATGCCGATGGTGGCGGTGGAGGTCACCATCCGGTAGGCGCTGCGACTGGTTGTGCGCTTGCCGATCAGCCCGGTGAGCGAACGCAGGCCGCCCTTGAAAAGCTGCATGGCGAAGTTGTCGCGCTCGGGGCGGCCCTCTTCGTAGCTGTACGTCTCGACCTTGACCTGAGTGTTGGGGCGCAGCGTCACCTGTCCGCCGTCGGTGAAGCGCAGCTGCGCATAGCTGTCGCGCTCGGTGGAGATCACGTCGCCCACGAACACATCGGAGCGCTCGGCCAGCGCCCGCACCGAGCCGTCGGGCCGCTGCACCGAGAGCGTCCCCGACAGGTGCTCGACCGTGGCTTGGGCAAAGGCGAAAAGAGGAGCGAGCAGCGCAGCCGCCGCGAGCGCGCGGGTGAAGAGGCGAGCCGCGCTCACCTGCATACCGCCGCTGCTTTCTTGTCGTCGCCCTTGTCTTTCTTCGGCGGTTCCTCGACGATGCGCGCGCCGAGAAGCCGGTTCGGGGCGGTGGTGTTGTAGGCTGCGGCCACGATCGTATTGGCGAGCGGGTCGCCGGCAACGAAAGTGAAACTCTTGATATTGAGCGGGTTCGGGAACAGCGGCGCGGTCAGGGCAAGGCCGCCGGCCAGATGCAGCGCGCCGAAGGCGCCGATCGTGACTTCGAATGTGCCGGTGCTGGTGCTGTAGGTGAACGGCCCATTGAGCGTCATGTCGTTCGGAGGCGTGCCGTTCCGGGAAACACCCGCGGTCGACAGGAAGATGCTGCCCCCGGCGGTGATGCCCCGCTGGACGTCGAGCGGGCTGAAGGTATTGATCGTCACGTTGCCGGGGCTGCTCACGAGCGAAGTGATCGTCGTGCCGCCGTGCGCATTGAGCAGGATGTCGCCCGTCGTCGTGTTCCGCAGCGTGTTGACCGTTGCAGGCCTGGGGCCGAACGCGTTCAAGTCGATGGCGATGCCGTAGGCGGCGCCCGCGTCGAGCGCCGGCGCCGCAACGGCGAGCGGCGCCGCGGTCGAACCGATCGCACCGCCGGCGTTGAGCGCCACACCTGTGCCGCCTTGAACGGCGCCAAATGGGATGCCCGTTGAGGGATTGACATTGACGGGGAGCCCCGCAGCACTGACTAAGCTGATGCCGGTGATGTTTCCGGTCGCCGAGATCGAAGCAATCCCGGAGGCCGATACGCCCAAAAGGCCCAAGTTGCCGAAGTTGTTGAAAGTGAAGTTGCCGTTGCTTGCGACGCCGAAGACGGAGTTGACGCTGTTGCTCAAATTGAGATTGACGTCCGTGCCCGCGGCGGAAAGGAGATCCGTCGTCAGCGGCGCCGCCTGAGTCACCGTGCCGCCCCCGGAAATCGCGATCGAACCGCAGCACGCACGGGTGATTCCGGCCCCGTCGAGTCCCCCGTATGCATCGATCGCTCCCCCGAGCGCAATATTGCCGGGAGCGAATATCAGGATCTCGCCGCCGAGGCCGCCGAGGCCGATGGTGCCGTTGGGCGCGCTGCCGCCCTTGCCGCCGATCGCCGATATCGGGCCTATGGATCCGGCGCCGTGAGTGGTGACGAAACCGCCGCCGCCGCCGTCTCCGCCCTTGCTGCCGATGCCGGTCGCGTTGCCGCCGTCTCCGCCGTTGGCCGTGATCGTGCCGCCGGTGAAAGCGACGGATCCTCCGGAGATCGAGATCGTTCCTCCAACGCCACCGCTACCGCCCGTGCTTGCTATGCCCCCGCTGCCGCCCGCGCCGCCGTCGGCGACGATGTTGCCGCCGACTGTCACGGATTGCCCGTTGCTGCTGATCGACACGCTGCCCGCAGACCCGCCGGAGCCGCCTTGACCGCTGGTAGCGTTGAAACCGCCGCCGCCGGAAGTGAGAATGCCTCCGGAAATTGCGGTCGGGCCCGCACTCGTGATCGTTACGCTGCCGCCGCTCGATCCGTTCGCATTCGCACCTGCTGAGCCCAACGCTCCGCTGGTATCGATGGGGCCGCTGACGGTGATCTTGCCGCCGCTGGTGAATAAATCGACGAGGCCGCCGCCAAAGCCCGCGCTCCTGGACGCCGTGGTGATCGAACCGGAGACAATGTCGCCGGTCGCCCCGACTGTTACGCTGCCGGCGCCCAGGGCTCCGCCAGTGGTGTTGATGTTGCCGACGGCGACGCCGAAGCCCGAGAGATTCACGTTGCCGCCGTTGGTGTTGAAGTTCCCATAGCCGAGGGTCGTTGACGATGTGATGCTGCCGGTGCCGGTCGCAGTGCCAGATGCCGCATCGTTGGCACTCAGGGTAACGTTGACGCCGTTCGAGGTGACGTTGAAGCTGCCCAGATTGATGTTGTTGCCCGCTTGCGCGGTGAACGTCAGGCCAGGAACTCCTCCGATGAGGTTCAGGCTTGTGTTCGTGAGAGTGATATCGTGATGCGCCTGGAGCGTGATCGAAGTGGTGAGAAGACTGGCGTTGATCGTCGCGACGGAAATATCGGAAAGTCCGCCCGGATTGTCGTCGAAGCAGATTCCAGCTAGGCAGATCGGCACGGCATTCCCGGCAAGTGAAATATATATGTCAAGCGGATCGAGCAGCCAGTTGCCAGTCCTTCCGTTCGGCGCGCTCGTATCCACTCTGCCGAATGCCTG
>VBCJ01000232.1 GCA_005884335.1 Betaproteobacteria bacterium
CATGAACTGCGTGCATCAGCACTTCAACGCCGATCCGGTGAAACCCGCACGCGCGCTCGTCATGAAGCCCAAGCCGATGGTGCTGTTCATGAACCTGATGTTCCAGCAGACCGTCATCCCGCGACCGAAGGAAGCGACGCCCGAGGGCGCCGGCTTCGTCCCGCGGCACTTCGAGGAAAACTACAATCACTGAAAACCGGGGACAGACCACGTTTTTCGGAGTCTTTCCCCGAGCGTAGAAAACGTGGTCTGTCCCCGGTTAGACCCGGTTAGACCGAGAAAAGGAGCGGCACATGGCCTGGAGTGAATCGAAAGCCTGGATGCGCGGCAGCGCGCACCAGAAGCTGTATCAGAGCCTGCTCGACAATGCGATGCAGGCGCCCGCGAGGAACTCAAAGCGCAGGAAAATCCTGCACCCGGAGGACATGCCCTGGGAGATGTCGCGCCAGGGGCTCCTGAAGCACCTGCTGAACGAGCAGATGAACACGCGCATGGAGACGGTGGACGCCTACATGCAGATCATCCCGCCGGGCAGCCGCTCGGGCAGGCACCGGCACCTGGCCGAGGAGTGCCTGTACGTGGTGGAGGGCCGGGGCTACGACCTGCACCAGGACTGCGACGTGGAGATCACCGACACGTACCACTGGAAGCCTCAAGCCGAGGTGAAGCGCTGGGAGTGGGAGGCGGGGGACGTGATCTACATTCCGCCCAACACGATCCACCAGCATTTCAACGCGAGCGTGGACAAGCCGGTGCGGCTCGTCTCGGCGATCAACCGGATCTACAAGTACTGCGGGCTGAACGACCTGGAGCAGATCGAGGACGCTCCCGAGTACGATTCCAAGGTCGTGCTCACCGCCGAGCTCATCGAGAAATACCTCAAGCGCAGGATCAAGGAGCCCGCGTAGGGCCCGTCGGCCCCGATGCGTGCCTTACCCGGGTGTTGGCTGCGCCGGCTGTCGCACCTGGCGCTCGGTGCACTCGCGGTCGCAGCGAACTTTTCGCTCGCGCAGGACCCCGCGTCTCCGACGCTTGACGAGAGCGCCGATCGCTCGGCGCGCCTTGTCGCCAATGCCAGGCGGGAGGGCTCGCTGTCCTTGTACGCATCCATGGCGGAGAAGGACCTGATCCGCCTCGTCTCGGAATTCGAACGCCGCTACGGAATCAAGGTCAACGTCTGGCGCTCGGGCAAGAACAACGTTTTGCGCAGGGCAGTCACCGAGGCGCGCGCCGGCCGCTTCGAAGTAGACGTCGTGCACAATCCCGCGCCGGAAATGGAGCTCCTGCACCGCGAGCGCCTGCTGCAGGAGGTCCGCTCGCCCTATCAGCGTGAGCTGATTCCCGAGGCCGTCGCGCCGCATCGCGAGTGGGCCGGCCCTCGCGTCTATGTTTTCGTCCAGGCCTACAACACCAGCAGGGTGAAGTCCGGGGAGCTGCCTAAAACATTCGGGGACCTGCTCGACCCGCGCTGGAAGGGACGGATCGCGGTCGAAGCGAAAGAACAGGAATGGTTTTTCACGCTGGTCCGGGAAATGGGCGAGGAGAACGGGCTGAAATTCTTCCGTGAGCTGGTAGCGAAGAACGGCCTGACCGTGCGAAACGGAAACGCGCTGCTCAACAACCTGGTCGTCGCCGGCGAAATCCCCCTTGCGCTCACCCTCTACAGCTACCTGCCGGAACAGTCCAAGCGCAGCGGCGCGCCGATCGACTGGTTCGCGCTGCAGCCGACCGTCGCCTACACCGACGGAATCGGGGTCATGAAGCGCGCGCCGCATCCCCACGCGGCGGTCCTCTTCTACGACTTCGTCCTCAGCGACGGCCAGGCGCTGCTCGCCGAGCTGAACCACGTCATCTCGCATCGCCGCAACGAGCGGAACCTGAGAAAATTCGACCTGAAGTTCATCGAGCTCGACGCGGTGCTCGCCGAGTATGACCGCTGGACCCGGATCTTCGAGGACACCATCTACGGCCGCGGCACCGGAGTCCCGGCGCCCACCGCGTCGCACTCGGTGAGGAGCTGCCCGAGCCGGATTGCCCGCCGGTGCGGGTGAAGCTGCTCGGCGAATGCCTGATCGCCTTCCGCGACACCAAGGGGGGGCTCGGGCTGATCGAAGAGTTCTGCGCTCACCGGGGCGTAAGCCTGTGGTTCGGGCGCAACGAGGAAAATGGAATCCGCTGTCCCTATCACGGATGGAAATACGACGTCACGGGCCAGTGCGTGGACCTGCCTTCGGAGCCGGAGGAGTCCGGCGTGAGGAAAGGCATCAGGCTGAAATCGTATCCGGCGATCGAGTGCGCCGGGGTGATCTGGGCCTATCTCGGCCCGGCGGACAAGAAGCCGGAGGAGCCGGCCTACGAATGGACCCGGGTGCCGCCTGCCCATCGATACGTCTCCAAGCGCCTGCAGGAATCGAATTACCTGCAGGCGATGGAAGGGGCGCTCGATTCGATTCATTCGGGCTTCCTCCACCGCCATTCGGTCGCAGACGACCCGCTGCTCAAGCGCGATCCCTCAAGCCTCGCGATGCTCCTCGCCGACCGCCACCCGAAAATCGTCCCAACGGTTTCGCCTGCCGGGCTGTACGTCGCGACGCGCCGCGACGTGGGGACGGACCGCTACTACTGGCGGGTCACGCAGTGGCTGATGCCGTGCTTCAGCTTCTTTCCTCCCTACGGGGACAATCCCTACGGCGGCCACGCGTTCGTCCCGATCGACGACGGGCGCTGCTGGACATTCAGCATCGACTATCACCCGGGCCGGGCGCTCACCGGGGCCGAGCGCGAGGCCGCGCATTCCGGGCGCGGCATCCACGTGCCGCTGATCGAAGGCTCCTTCATCCCGGTCGCGAACAAGCGCAACGACTATCTGATCGACCGCGCGGCGCAGAAAGCCAAGAAGACTTTTTCAGGCGTGCTCGGCGTCGGCGTCCAGGATGCCGCCATACAGGAAAGCATGGGAACGATCCAGGACCGCACCCGGGAGCATCTCGTCTCCTCGGACAACGGCATCGTCAAGACGCGCCGCCTGCTCATGGACGCGGCGAGCGCGGTGGCGCGCGGGGACGCGCCGCCGGGCCTGGCTCCCGCCGCGCAGGGCGCCCGCGCGGTGTCGATGGTGGTGCCGCGCCAGATGAGCCTGCCCGATGCGGTTGCAATGGCGCAGAAGGACCCGGCGAAAACGGTGTCGGCGGCATGAAACCGGAGGTCGCGGCAAGCGGCATCCGGAGGCGGGCTTGGGTCGCCCTGCTCGCGCTCGCGAGTCTCGCTTCGCCTGCGTTCCTCGCGGCGCAGGAGGCGAGGGGCGTGCTCGCGAGCCTCGCCGCGTACGAGGGCGCAGACCGCCATCAGCGCCTGCTCGAAGGCGCGCGTCGCGAAGGCTTCCTCAGCCTGTATACGTCGTTCCCCCCCGAAGACGTCGCGACGCTGAACGCGGCATTCGAAAAGAAGTACGGCGTAAAAGTCCGCGCCTGGCGCGCCGCCTCGGAGAAGGTCCTGCAACGCACCGTGGCCGAAGCCCGGGCGGGGCGCGACGAAGTCGATCTGGTGGACAGCAACTCGGTGCCGCTCGAGCTCTTGCGCCGCCAGGGGCTGCTGCAGGCGGTGCGCTCGGCCTATCATGCCGACCTCATCCCGGCCGCGGTCCCTGAGCATCGCGAGTGGGCCTGGGCCCGGTTGAGCGTGTTCGTCCAGGCCTACAACACGCGCCTTATCAGGCAGGCGGACCTGCCTGCGTCTTACGGCGACCTCCTCGATCCGCGCTGGAAAGGAAAGCTCGGCATCGAGGCCTCCGACGAGGATTGGTTTGCCGAAGTGGTGCGGAACCTCGGGGAAGAAAAGGGCCTCAAGCTGTTTCGCGACCTGGCGGCGAAAAACGGACTGTCGGTCCGAAGAGGGCACAGCCTGCTCGCGCAGATGGTGGCCTCGGGCGAAGTGCCGTTCGCGCTCACCGTTTACAATTTCACCGCCGACCAGCTCAAAGGACAAGGCGCGCCGCTCGAGTGGTTCACGCTCTCACCGGCAATCGCGCACGGCAACGGTTTCGCCGTGATCAGGCGCGCGCCGCACCCGCATGCGGCCCTGCTGTACTACGAATTCATGATCGGCGACGACGGCCAGCGGATCCTGGCGGATCGCAAATCCGTTCCGACGAGCAAAAAGATTCGCACCGTGCTGGATCGGGGCGCGCTCAAGATCATCGACCCGGTGCTTCTCGTCGATCAGGGCGAGCGCTGGGCGAAGCTGTACGAGGAAATCATCGTGAAGGGCAGCCGGTGACCCTGCTGATCGACAACGACATCGTGCGGCGCGTGCTCAAGCCTGCGGCGGTGCGTCGCGCGCTGGAGTCGGCCTACCGGGACCTCGCCTCGGGAGAAGCCGTCTGCCGCCCGCGCATCGACATCCGCATCCCGACGCGCGATCCCGCGAAGTTCTACCAATGGGGCACCATGGAGGGAGGTTCCACCGGCGGCTATTTCGCCATCCGTATGAAATCCGACATCGTCTACGAGCGCCACTACGAGGGCGTTCGCACGCAGGAGAAATATTGCCAGCGCCCGGGGCTCTACTGCGGCCTCGTGTTCCTCACCGACGTCGAGACCGGCGCGCCGCTCGCGATCATCAACGACGGTTACCTCCAGCATCTGCGCGTCGCGGCCGACAGCGCGATCGGCGCCGACCTCATGTCGCGCGAGGACTCGCGCGCGCTCGGGATGCTCGGCTCGGGCGGCATGGCCGAATCGCACGTCGAGTCCCTTCTCGAGGTGCGGGACATCGAGCGCATCCGCGTCTACAGCCCGACGCGAGCGCACCGCGAGCGCTTCGCCGCGGAGATGGCGAAGCGTCACGCAGTCGAATGCGTCGCCTGTGACGAGCCGCGCGCGGCGTACGAGGGCGCGGACATTCTCGCCGCCTGCACCGACTCGACGGTCCCCGTCATCCGCGGCGAGTGGCTGGCCCCCGGGATGCACGTCGTGTCAATCGGCGGGCGTCCCGACGACGCGGCGCTTGCCCGCTTCGATCGCAGGCTTCGCCTCGGCACTGCACCCGCGCCCGTCGGGCGTCCCGAGCTCGCGACTTCGGACGAGTATCTGGGGTACCTAGCGCGGCCGAAGGACCCGCGCTGGGGAGCGCATCGTATGGGCAAGCGCGCGCCCCAGGTGATCGGGCGCGGCGGCGACGTGAGCTTCGGCGACGTGGCGTCGGGACGGGAGCACGGCCGCACCTCGCGCGAGCAGATCACTTATTCGGAGCGTGGAAATATCCAGGGCGCGCAATTTTTCGCCGTGGCCGCTGCGGCCTACGAGGCGGCGCGCCGCGAGGGGCTCGGACGCGACCTTCCCACCGATTGGTTCTTGCAGGACATAAGAGACTAGGAAAGAGACCACCATGAGAACAATCTCCGTTTTTGCAGCGTGCGTGCTCGCCGCGGGATCGGCCGGCGCCCAAGGGCTCTTCGACTACAGCGGCCCGGATCGGATGGCGAAAATCACGGCGGCCGCGAAAAAAGAGGGCACGCTCACGATGTACACCACCTTCGCGGAGAAGGACCAGCCGACGCTGATCAGGCCTTTCGAAGCGAAGTACGGCGTCAAGGTGAACATCTGGCGAGCCGGGACGGACAAAGTGCTGCAGCGAACGCTCGCCGAGGCGGCGGCGAAGAAGTACGGCGTGGACTTGATCCACTTCGGCTCGCCCGAGATGGAGGCGCTCTCGCGCGAGAAGATCCTGCAGGCCGTGAATTCTCCGGTGCACAAGGACTTGCAGCCCGGCTCGGTGCCTGCGCACCGCGAATGGGCCGCGACGCTGCTTTCGGTATGGGTGCAGGTCTACAACACGAATCTCATCAAGAAGTCGGACCTTCCCGGGGCGTACAAGGATCTGCTCGATCCCAAGTGGAAGGGCAAGCTCGGCATCGAGGCGAAGAACCAGGACTGGTTCGCCTCGGTGGTCGACGTGATGGGCGGCGGCGAGAAGGGGCTCCAGTTCTTCCGCGATCTCGTCGCGCAGAACGGGATCTCCGCCCGCACGGGACACACGCTGCTCAACAACATGGTGATCGCCGGCGAAGTGCCGCTCGCGCTCACCGTATACAACTACATGCCCGAGCAGGCGAAGAAAAAGGGCGCGCCGATCGACTGGTTCGCGCTCGAGCCCGCAGTGGCCCGCTCCAACGCGATCGGCGTCGCCCGCCGAGCGCCGCATCCGAACGCGGCGCTCCTCTTCTACGAATACATGCTGGGCGAGGGGCAGCAGTACCTGGTGAAAATGGATTACGTGCCCTCGAACACCCGGGCGCCTTCCCCGCTCAGGAACGTGAAGATCGTGCAGACCGACCCGATCCGCTCGCTCGACGAAACGGACAAATGGACGAAGCTGTTCGAGGACATCGTGCTGAAGCGCGCGGGAAATTGATAAGATTGCGGGGGAGGAGAACCGCATGAGTATCGCAGTCGCAGTTCCCGAGGCCCCGCGCGGCTCGTACCGCGAGATGTGGCTGATCACGCTCGGCCACTCGCTCACGCATTGGTACCCGGCGACTTTCTATCTGATCCTGCCCATCATCGGGAAGGAATTGGGCCTTTCCTACAGCCAGATCGGCCTTATCATGACGTGCCAGTATATTGCCGGCGCCGTCGCCAACATCCCCGGCGGGGTGCTGGTCGACACCGTCGGACGCAAGGGCGTGCTGATGGCGGTCTCCCTCTTCTGGGTGGGGTTCCCGTACCTGCTGATGGGCTTCACGCACAGCTACCTGATGCTGCTCGGCTGCGTCGCGCTCGTCGGTTTCGGCAACAGCCTGTGGCATCCGACGGCGATTCCCACGCTCGCGCGCCGTTTCCCCGAGAGGAAGGGCCTCGTGCTCTCGCTGCACGGAATGGGC
>VBCJ01000233.1 GCA_005884335.1 Betaproteobacteria bacterium
ACGGCCGCAGAGACCAGGAGGAGTAGTTCCTGTTGCCGATGACCGGGATCCGGGCCGCCATGGTGAGGGAAGGTGCTTAGCGGCCCGCCTTGTAGCGGAACCAGCTGTAGCGCGAGCGCGGGAAGACGCCGCGGAGATAGACGGGCGCGACCGCCTCGAGCGGCGTGGGCTGGATGGAGAAGGGGAAAGCAGCGTTCGAAACGCTGTCCACTTTCATCGAATTGTAGTTGTCGCGCGACATCAGCTTTTTGCCCGGCTTCCATTCCAGGGCCCAGGCGCTCAGGAAAGACAGGCGCTCGGAAAGGCCGACGACTGCCCGCGGGTGGCCGCTCGCGCTGCCGGCGTACTTCACCAGCTCGCGCAAGGTATAAACGCGCGGCCCGCACAGATCATAGCGTTTGCCGACGCTGTCGCGATCGGCGAGGCTCGCCCTGAAACAGCGCGCCACATCCTCGACATAGACCGGCTGGAAACGCGCCTGCGGGCTGGGGAGGAGAACGAGCGGCAGCCAGCGCTGGAGCTTGGCGAAGGTATTGAGAAACTGGTCCTCCGGCCCGAATACCACCGAAGGCCGGAACACCGTCACCGCCTGCTCGTTCTGCGCTGCGAGCACCCAGGCCTCGCCTTCGCCCTTGGAACGCAAGTATTGGCTGGGGCCTTCGGCGTGGGCGTGCAGCGCGCTCATGTGCAGCAGGCGCGGCACGCGCTTCTTGCTGCAGGCCTCGACGATTTTTCTTGGGAGCTCGACGTGGGCGCGCGCGAACTCCGGTCCATAGGGGCGGCCCGGGCTCCCGTGCAGGATACCGACGAGATTCACCACGGCGTCGCAGCCGGCAGTGAGCTTCGCGAGGGTCTCCGGGTCGTGCACGTCGGCCTCGACTACATCGACCGTCGGCAGGAGAATCAGGTGCTTGGCCCGCTCGCGCCGGCGCGTGGGCACGACGACGAAGTGCTCGTCTTCGACGAGTTGGCGCACGAGATGCCGGCCGACAAAGCCGCTGCCGCCGATGACCAGAATGCGACTCATGCTGCTGCCAGGGGAAAGCGCTAGTGTAACCTCGAAGCGCGCCGGGCAGGTGCGCCGGATCGCTTCGATCGCCCCGCTGCAAGGCCTATTGAACGACCGGCGGGTTCTGAATCACCGCCACGCCCTCGGAGGAGCGGCGAGGCAAGACCATGCCCAGGCGCGCCTTCAATGAGGTTGGCTCGATGCCGAGGATGGCAGCGTAGTAAACGGTGTTCGTCATCACCTTCTTCACGTAGTCGCGCGTCTCGCCGAAAGGGATGGTCTCGACGAAGATCGCGCCTTCGACCGGAGCCGTGCCGCGCCACAGGCGCGCGCGTGTGGGCCCGGCATTGTACGCTGCCGCGGCGAGTACGGGGCTGCCGTCGAACTGATTGAGGACGTGCTTGAGATAATACGTGCCGAGCGCCGCATTGAGGTCCGGTTCGTGCAGCCGCGACGAGGAAAAGTTCTTCATGCGCATTCTCTGCGCCACCCACTTCGCGGTCGGGCGCATCACCTGCATGAGGCCGGTCGCGCCGGCGGAGGATTTTGCGCCGGTGATGAACCGGCTTTCCTGGCGCACCACGCCCAGTACCCACGGCTCCTCCAGATCGCGCGAGCGCGCTTTTTCGGCCAGCACTTCGCGATAAGGCGCAAGGTAGCGGACTGAAAAGTTGTGGGCGAATACCGTTCTGTCCGCGGTGCCGATGGCCCTGTCCCAGGCTTCGTTGCGGCGTGCGAGCTCCGCCGCCGCGAGCAGCTTGCGGTCGTCCATGCCGCGGATGGTCCAGAGCCACTCCTTCGTCGCATCGGTCCGCATGTCCAGGCGATAGAGCGCGAGCGCGCGATCGAGCCCGGGGATCGCCGCGACCTCGGCGATCTCGCTTTCGGTGGGTAGAGGAGCCCGGGCGGGAATCCGCAAGCTCACGCCGAGCTCCTCGGCGGCAAGGCGCCCGTAGAAACTGTGTTCCCCGGCGATGCGCTCGAAATAACCTTCGGCTTCCAGCGGGCTGTCTGTCCTCATCGCGATTCGCGCACGCCAGCCGAGCTGCTCGTCGGTGAGCGCTCCGGGCTCGCCGAACCAGTCGAGCGCCTCGGGCACCTGTCGGAGCGCGCCGTTCATTGCCAGTATCAGCCAGACGTACCTGCGGTCTTCGACTGCGAAGGCATCGCTCAGGCCGCCGCCCCAGAACGCCGCGGCAGCGCGCGCGTCCGCGTCAGCAACCAGCGTGAGGGCGGCGATGACCAGCTCCCGATCGGTCACCTTGGCCAGGTCGACCTGTGGATTCCTGAGAAACTTGACCGGGGCGCGGATGACCGCGGCGAGCCGTCTCGCGTCGATGGCTTCGCCGCGCGGCAGAAACTCCATGGCGCGCTTGGCCGCACCCATGAGCCCGGCGGCGACCAGCACGCGAAACCGCTCCCAGGCTTCGCGCGAGCCGAGTTGGCCGGTCCTGTGGATCGCCCGGGCCAGAGCGAGGCAGCCTTCGGGAAGTTCACGCGGAGCGTTCCAGAAGGGCTTGAAATCGCCGAGCACCGAGGGATCCTCGCGCTTCCAGCGCGCGAGCAGCATGTAGCAGGTCACCTCGGGATCGTCACCGGAGAGCGCCGGATACTCCGCCTGAAACAACTCCCATCGTCCGCTCTTGCCGAGTACCTTGAGCCAATCGATCCGCAACTGTTCGGCGAGCGCGGTACCCGAGTATCGGGAAAGGAACTCGCGAACGTCTCCGGCCGGCGCACCCGGAAGCTTGAAGAAGAGCTGCCAGTACTCGACATAAGGTGCGAGCAGATGGTCCCTGAGCTCGGGAGCGAGCGTTGCGAGCTTGGTCCGGTGATTCGCCTCGAACGCATCGCGGGCGGCAAGGAATGCCGCGTCCTGCGGATCGAGCTTCGCCGCGTGGCCGGGTGCGGCCGCGGCGAGGACGACAGCAAGGCAAACCGGACGGAGGAGCGCTCGTATCAAAATTTACTCCTTTGATAGAATACTACAGGCATTTTTCGTGCCAGATGAAGGGCCCCCGCGCATGACTCCTTCCGAGCTTTCCGCCTGGCGCAAGAGCGAGCGCGCACGGCTTTTGCGGGAACGCGAGGCGCTTGCCCAAGAGACGCTCGCCGAGCTGCGCTCACGGATCGACCACCACCTTGAACGTGCGTTCCCGGATCTGGTGCACGGAATACTGGCGTTTTGCTGGCCGTACAGGAACGAATACGACGCGCGCCATCTGGCTGCGCGGGCTGGAACTCGCCGTCGGGCCGCTAGCGATCCCTTACCCTGTCGGTTCGCCCGAGGTCAGCCCGGATCACGTGCTTGTGCCCATGGTGGGATGGGACGCGGACGGATACCGTCTGGGATATGGCGGCGCTTTTTTTGACCGCACCTTGGCGGCGCTCGCCAAGCGGCCCCGCGTCATCGGGATCGCCTACGAGCAGGCCTTCCTGAAGACCATACACCCGCAGCCGCACGACGTTCCCATGGATTTCGTCGTCACCGAACGCGGCGTGTACCGCCGCGAGCCGCAGGGGCTCAAGTTTCTCGACAATCCACAGGCCTTCTCCTCGCCGGCGTGCTACGCCGGGGAGATCGCTCCTGGATATTTCGGGGAGGAGCCGAAAACCTAACAAGCTGTTGAAAAACGCTCCAACCTGCTAGTTCAACCGAGAAACAGCCGGTACGCCGGATTGCGGCTTTCGTCCACGTACGGATAGCCGAGCTCGGTGAGAAAACGCTGGAATTCGCGCATCTCGTGGCGCGGCACCTGCATGCCGACCAGCACCCTGCCGTAGTCGCTCCCCTGATTGCGGTAGTGGAACAGGCTGATGTTCCAGTCGGTGCGCATGCCCGACAGAAAGCGCATCAGCGCCCCGGGCCGCTCCGGAAACTCGAAGCGGTAGAGCAACTCGTCGGCGGCGCGGCGCGCGTCCCTACGGATCGCCAGCGGAGCGTGCCCGCCCACCATGTGGCGCACGTGGAGCTTGGCCATCTCGTCATCGGAGAGGTCGAGCGTCTTCAGGCCCTGGCGCTCGAGGACCTTGACGATTTTCGCGGACTCGTCGCGGCTGTGCACTTCGACGCCGACGAATACGTGCGCGTCCTTGGGATCGGCGATGCGGTAGTTGAACTCGGTGATGTTGCGCGCGCCGAGCGTGGCGCAGAACTTCTTGAAGCTGCCTGGGCGCTCGGCGATGGTGACCGCGAGTATCGTCTCGCGCCGATCGCCCACCTCGGCGCGCTCGGCGACAAAGCGCAGCCGGTCGAAATTCGTGTTCGCACCCGAGGCGACAGCGACGAGCTTCTTTCCGCGCACTCCGGATTTTTCGACGTAAGCCTTGGCGCCGGCGATCGCCAGTGCGCCCGCGGGCTCGAGGATCGTGCGCGTGTCCTCGAACACGTCCTTGATCGCCGCGCAGATCTGGTCGGTGTCGACGAGGATCACGCCGTCGAGGAGCTCCTTGCACAGGCGAAACGTCTCTTCGCCGACCTGCTTTACGGCGACCCCGTCGGCGAAAAGACCCACGTGATCCAGCACCACGCGCCGTCCGGCCTTCAGCGAGCGCGCCATGGCGTCGGCGTCCACCGGTTCCACGCCGACGACCTTGATCGCCGGGCGCAGGCGCTTGATGTAGGAAGCGATGCCGGAAACCAGCCCGCCGCCGCCGATCGGCACGAAGACGGAGTGGATCGGGTGCGCGGTCTGACGCAGGATTTCCATTCCGATCGTGCCCTGGCCCGCGATCACGTCCGGATCCTCGTAGGGGTGAACAAAGCCGAGCTTGCGTGCTTTTGCCAGGCGCCTCGCCTCGACGTGCGCTTCGTCGTAGGTATCGCCGTGCAAGTGCACTTCCGCTCCGCGAGCCTTGACCGCGTCGACCTTGATCTTGGGGGTGGTGGACGGCATGACGATCACCGCCGCGCAGCCGAGCTTCTGGGCGGCAAGCGCCACGCCTTGAGCGTGATTGCCGGCCGAAGAAGCGATGACTCCGCGGGCAAGCGCCGCCGCGGACAGATTCGCCATCTTGTTGTAGGCGCCGCGGCACTTGAAGGAGAACACCGGCTGCATGTCCTCGCGCTTCAAAAGCACCCGGTTGCCGAGCCGTGCCGAGAGATTGGGCGCGACTTCCAGGGGCGTCTCCACCGCCACGTCGTATACGCGCGCCCGGAGAATCCGCTCCAGATAGTCGTTTTTCATCTCGTTTTTCTTACCCCCTAAATGGGGGTCAAGGGCCACCCCCTTTATGGGGTCGGCGATACTCTACACGAACGCCCAGGCCATGGGTAAAATGCAGGCTCGGGAGGAGCGGATGCCGAAGCCCGCGAAAAAGGCGAAACAGGCGTTCTGGGAGCGCGGCTACCTCGCACACGGATACTGGCTCGGAAAAGAGCGACTCGGGCAGGTCAAGCTCGGCCCGAAGAAGGAATGGGACGGGATCTACCGCTGGCGGGCGGGCAATCATTCCGGCGAAGCCGCCACGCTCGACGAAGCCAAGCGCGCCGTGGAACAGGCCGTGCTCGTCGGGGCGAGCCAGTTGCGGTTGTTCGAGAAGTAAGAGCTTGTCATTCTGAGCGCGAAGCGCGAAGAATCTGCTTTGCGACCGTACAAAAGCAGATCCTTCGCTTCGCTCAGGATGACTTCAGCTACGCTGAAGTCAGCTTCGCGTATTCCAGCGCGAGCCATTTCATCCCCTGCTTGCCGAAGTTGATCTGCAGGCGCGCGTCGGTGCCGGATCCTTCCGCGTTGACGATGACGCCCTGGCCGAACTTCGGGTGCAGCACCGACTGGCCGATGCGGAACCCGTGGCTAGGCGTTTTGGCTTTGTAGCCCTTTGCCGGCTGGGGCGCCCACGCCACGTCGTCGAATTTGGCATGCCCCGGCCGCGGCGTGAGACGCTTCACGGCTTCCTCCGGGAGTTCATCGAGGAAGCGTGAGGCGACGTTGTAGCGGGTCTGCCCGTGCAGCATGCGCGTCTGGGCGAAGGAGAGGTACAGCCGCGTCCGCGCCCGGGTGATCGCGACGTACATCAGTCTGCGTTCCTCTTCCAGGCCGTCGTCTTCCAGAAAGCTCTGCTCGTGCGGAAAAAGCCCCTCTTCAAGCCCGGTGATGAACACCGCGTGAAACTCCAGGCCCTTGGCCGAGTGCACCGTCATCAGCTGCAGCGCGTCAGTGCCTTCGGCCGCCTGGTTCTCGCCCGACTCGAGCGCGGCGTGCGCGAGAAACCCCGGAAGATCGCGCTCTTCTCCTTCGTTCACGAACGCAGCCGCCGCGTTCACGAGCTCGCTCAAATTCTCGACCCGGTCGGCGCCGTCCCTTTCGGCCTTGTAATGCGCGACGAGCCCGCTCCTTTCGAGCATCACCTCGACCATCTTGGACAAAGGCAGTCCCTGCGTTTCCGCCTTGAGCGATTCGATGAGGCGCACGAACGCGGCAACCGCCGCGCCGCTTTTTCCGGAAAGTCCGGAGGCCGCCTTGTAGAGACTCGCATTGCCGGCTTTCGCCGCATCCTGCAGGGTTTCGAGTGAGCGCGCGCCGATCCCGCGCGCCGGGAAATTGGCCACCCGCAGGAAAGCTCCGTCGTCGTCCGGATTGGCTGCGAGCCGCAGATACGCGAGCGCGTGCTTGATTTCCATGCGCTCGAAAAAACGCAGGCCCCCGTACACGCGGTATGGAATGCCGTTCGAGAAAAGCGCGTGCTCGATCACGCGCGACTGCGCGTTCGAGCGGTAGAGCACCCCGATATCGGCAAGACGCAGCCCGCCGCGCTTCAGGGCCTGCACTTCCTCGGTGAGCCAGCTCGCCTCGTAGCCGTCGCTTTGCGCCTCGTAGATGCGCACCGGCTCGCCTTGCCCGGCGGAGGTCCACAGGTTCTTGCCGAGGCGCTTCTTGTTGTGGGCGATGAGCGCGTTGGCTGCTGCGAGGATGTGCGCGTGCGAGCGGTAGTTCTGCTCGAGGCGGATCACGTTTTCGACGCGGAAATCGCGCTCGAATTCGGCCATGTTGCCGACGTGCGCCCCGCGAAACCGATAAATGGATTGATCGTCATCGCCGACTGCAAACATGATGTTCTTCGGCCCGGCGAGCAGCTTCAGCCAGCGGTACTGAAGGCGATTGGTGTCCTGGAATTCGTCCACCAGGATGTGCCGGAAGCGGTTCCGGTAATGGTCGCGGAGTATCTCGTTCTTGGAAAGGAGCTCATAGGTCCGCAGCAGCAGCTCGGCAAAATCGACCACGCCCTCGCGCTGGCATTGCTCGTCGTAGGCGGCGTAGATCTCCGCAAAACGGCGGGTGATTTCGTCCCCGATCTCGACGTCTCGGGCGCGCCTGCCCTCCTCTTTCTCCGCGTTGATGAAATACTGTGCTTCCCGCGCCGGGAATCTGTCCTCGTCGACGCCGAGCGCCTTCAACACTCGCTTCACCGCGGCGTGCTGGTCCTGGGAATCCAGGATCTGAAAGAGCTGCGGCAGGCCGGCGTCGCGGTAGTGCGCGCGCAGCAAGCGGTTGCACAGGCCGTGAAAGGTGCCGACCCACATGCCGCGGGTGCTGATCGGCAGCATCGCCGAGATGCGCGTGAGCATCTCGCGCGCCGCCTTGTTGGTGAAGGTAACGGCGAGAACGCCGTTCGGGCTCACATTCCCGGTCTGGATCAGCCAGGCGATGCGGGTGGTGAGAACGCGCGTCTTCCCCGAGCCGGCGCCGGCGAGGATCAGCGCCGATTGGTCGGGAAAGGTGACCGCAGCGAGCTGCTCGGGGTTGAGGTTTTCGAGTAGATTGAGCATGCGGGCGTTCGCGAATTCGCGATTTTACCGCACGCTCCGAGAGCGACCTTCAGCGTCGCCTCGAAGACTCTGTCGCCGCACATCTGCGCCGCCGACCCGCGCGGCTATAATCCATGCTTTTCCAGAACCCTCTCATGCAGCCCCAGTACCACCCCGAGATCGTCGAGCGCGAAGCGCAGGAGCACTGGGAGCGAACCTTCGCGTTTCGCGCGACCG
>VBCJ01000234.1:0-5207 GCA_005884335.1 Betaproteobacteria bacterium
GATCTCGGCCTTGTGAAACGCGCCGAGAGCCTCCGGAGTCTGTTGCTCGCGCCGCGGGATCTCCTGCCCCAGATCGGCCAGGCGCGCTCGCACCGTCGCATCGGCGAGCGCCGCGACAATGGCTCCGTTCAGCTTCGCCACGACCTCGCGGGGCGTGCCGCGCGGCGCCCAGATTCCGTACCACACCGAAACATGCAGCCCCGGCAGGCCCGCTTCGTCCACGGTGGGTATCTCAGGCGCCGCCGCGAAGCGTGTCTTCGCGGTGATCGCGTAGGCCCTGATCTTGCCGCCGCGCACCTGCGGAATGGAGTTCGAAGCCTGGTCGATCATCAGTTCGATGCGACCGCCGACGAGATCCAGCATCGCCGGCCCCGAGCCTTTGTAGGGCACGAGCTCGAACCGTGTTCCGGTCGCGTTCTGGAAATAGATTCCGCCGATGTGCGTCGCCGATCCCGATCCGGCGGTTCCCGCCGAGGCCTTGCCCGGATTGGCCTTCAGCCACCCGATCAATTCCTTCAGGTCTCGTGCCGGCAAGGAAAGGCTCGCGACGATCATCAGCGGATTGCTCGCGATCATCGCCAGGGGTTCCAGATCCTTGAGCAGGTCGTACTGCAGCGGATAGACCGCGCCGTTGATGACGTGGGTGCCCCAGTGGCCGATGCTGAGCGTGTAGCCGTCGGGGGCGGCGCGCGCGACCCGGCCCACACCGAGGGTGCCGGACGCGCCGACGACGTTTTCCACCACGATGGTCTGGCCGAGCGTCTTCGCCATGGGGATGCCGACGATGCGGGCGATCGTGTCCACCGGCCCGCCCGCGGCAAACGGCACCACCATCGTGACCGGCCGCGACGGGTAGCTCTGGGCTGCGGCCGCCGAAATGCCCGCGAGAACTGCGGCGAGGGTGAAGGCCATCGATCGAACTTTCATTTCCCTCCCCTGCGGGGAACGCCGAGCGCCGAGTTTAAGTCTATTATGAATACCGACAAACCAAACAGTCGAGGAGACCCCATGGCACGAATCGTAAGGCGCAACCGCGACCATCCCTATGAAGTCAAGATAGGCGGTGAGGCCCAATACATCTGCGCCTGCGGACTCTCGGGCAACCTACCCTTCTGCGACAGTTCGCACAAGCTCACCAAGGGCGAGACTCCGGGGAAGCTCCACTGGTACGACGAAGGCGGGAAGCGTCACGACGCGAAGGACGCCTATCCCGGGATCCGCAGCGACGAGTAGCGCTCGGGAGCGCGGAGCGCCGCAAGGGACGCTTGCGCCTTTAGTACCGCTTTCCGGCGCTGAACTCCACTTTAAGGCGCGCCACCTGCTTTCGCACCGCCTCGAGCTCGGCCCGGGCCGCCTTGGCCTTCAGCACCTTCTCTTCGTGCGGCGCGGCATCGCCGTTCTCCGAAGACGGGGACGACAAGGCTGCCTGAGCGTCGCGGAACCGGCTCGCCGCCGCGTTCCACCGCTCGACCAGCTGCTGTTCCTGTTCCCGCCATGCTTTTCGCTTGTCCATGGAGCCGCAGGATATAGAAGCGCCCCCGTTCTGTCGAGGAATGGGCGTTTGCGGCGCGCAACCTCAACCCGCCCCCCTGTTTCGGAGCCCACATAAAAAAAGCCCGGCTGCCCGGGCTTTTCTTCGCGGCTTGCGCCGTTTGTTACGCGATGGGCTTGATGTTGACGGCCTGATCGCCTTTCGGACCGGCGGTGACATCGAAGGACACCTTCTGGTTCTCCTTCAGGGACTTGAAGCCGCTGCCCTGGATCGCCGAGAAGTGGGCGAACAGATCCTTGCCGCCGCCGTCCGGGGTGATGAACCCGAAACCCTTGGAGTCGTTGAACCACTTGACCGTACCTGTACTCATTTGCACATTTCCTAAAAAATTATAAGAAGGCTTTCGCCCGGAGCGCGGGAACTTCAAGGGGAGAGAAAAAACGGCGACCTGATGAGATGAGCTTGCGTAAGCGGCTGCAGCTGGACCAGACGATCTCGACTTGGAGAATCCTGCGCGCTCCTTATACACGCGCGCTCCGGCTGCGTCAAGCATGCGGCGCCGCGTCGGAGAGCGTCGGGTCCGGCTGGGGCGCAGGCTGCCCGGCGCAAACCACTCGATTGCGGCCCGCCTTCTTGGCCGCATACAGAGCGTCATCGGCGTGCTTCATCCACGAGTCCGGTGATTCGCCGCGTCGAAGCTCGGCGACCCCGATGCTCAGCGTCACCTGCAAGTCTTCGAGCAGACGCGACTCCGCGGTCGAAGCGCGAAGCTCCTCGGCGACGAGGGCCGCCGCGGCTTCCTGCGTGTCGGGCAGCAACAACATGAATTCCTCGCCGCCGATGCGAAAAAGCAGGTCGAGCTTGCGCGAGCGTTTTTCGATCAGCGAGACGATGCCCTTCAGCACACTGTCGCCCTTCGCGTGGCCGAATTGATCGTTGATGCTCTTGAAGCGATCGACATCGATCAGCAGAAGCGAAGTCGGGGCCGAGTTGCGCCGCAGCCGTTCGATGGCGTCGCTCAAGGAGCGCTCCATGTGGCGCCGGTTGAAGACGCCGGTCAGCGGGTCCACGAGCGCCTGGTCGAGGAGCCTGCGGTGCAGGTCGACGATGATGCTCAGGACGATATTGACCAGGATGATGGTGAGCGTCAGCGTGACGAAAAATCGAATGGTGAACGCAAGGCCGATGTAGTGATACACCAGCGCGCTGATGATCAGAAGCAGCAAAATGCTGCCTGCATTGGCCATGCGCCGCGAAAGCGCGAAACTGAAGAGCAGCACCGCGGGATAGCACCACAGCGCGCCGAAAAAGCCCTGGGTCTTGAGGGAAATTGCCATGCCCGCCACGATGGGGACAAGAAGCAGGATCAGCGGAATGGGCGGAGGTTTCTTCAGGTAGATGGCGAACGCGTCGATGCCGAGAACAAGCACCGCGCACACGATACCCGCCCCCAACGCAGGGTTCCCCTGCACGAAAGCGTTGACGGCGAACGGAAGGAGGCAAACCACTACGGCGCTCGCGAGGCCGTACATGATCCGCTCGCGATAGGGGGCGAGGGGATCCTCTCCGGTTTCGACTGGCTTTGTCCCTTCCATTGCGCCCCTCCCCAGGCGGCAGTCAGTTACGAGTTCCCATCCTATTACAAAGAAAATCGACCCTGAACCCTATTTTTCCAGGGAAGCTTCGATACCGGCCATCAACTGGTGACGGCTGTAGTCGTAGGTGTCCAGGTTCGATTCGTTTCGATAGTAGCTGTAGTCGATGAAAACGCGCCACGGAGCGGCCACTGGACGGCTCGCGCGCAGGGCGAACCCGTAACGCTGGTCCCTGCGCGTGACCTCGAGGATGCCCTGGGCGCCCCCGTCGATGAGATTGGGATCGCGGTAGCGGCTGACGCGATATTCGCCGCGCGCGTCGGCCTGCCAGCCGGCGAGGTTGCGCAGAGCGACGCTCGCGAAGAGCGAATGCCGCGTCGGCGAGGCGCTGAAGAATTCGCTCCCCTGCTGGAGATCCCTGCGGTCGTTGAGCTCGAGTTGATAGCCGACGCGCAGAAGAGCGCTCGCCAGCGCGAACCCCGCGTCCGCCGACAAACGCTGCTGCCGGCCGTCGAGGTATTCGAAGCCGCCGCCGCCGGCGAAGTGCCCGAGCTGATAGCGCCCGCGCAGCTCGCCGCCGGCATCCAGGCGCCAGCTCGCCTGCGCATCGACCGACGCGACCTGCTGGAGGCGGTCACCGCCGATGTACGCCGTCTCGAAATAACCGCCGACGCTGGTCTGCGCGCGACCCGAATCGGTCTCGTAGCTCAAGCCGGCGCGCGATCCCCTCACGTCGAATTGGCTCAGATCTGCGTACTTGCGCAGGACCAGGCCGCCGTGGGCAACCCACCCGCGCTCGGTGTTCCCGGCCAGGCGGTGGGTCGCGGCGGCCAGCGCTTCGACGAATCGGTCGCCCTGGTGGCTGACCCCGACCGTCGCCGCGTCCGGCGACAGCGTCGCGTTGCTGTCGTAGCCGCCGGCCAGGGAGATCACGGCGCTCGTCTGCGGCGAGGGCGGCGCGCCGCGCAGCCGCTCGAAGGCCGTCGCCGCGAGAGCGCGCAAGTTCGGGTCCGCGGTCGTGCGGTGCGCCTCTCCGAAGTATTCCATCGCCTGCTGCGGGCGACCCGCGCGCTGCGCGGACAGGCCGAGGTTGTAGCGGGCGAGGGGGGCCCACTTGGGATCGGGCGCGAGCGCCTGGAACTCGCGCTCGGCCTCTTCGTAGCGGCCCAGCCGGTAATACGTCGCGCCGAGGTCGTAGTGCAGACCCGGAGTGTCCAGGCCCGCCCGAAGCGCATCGAGGAACGATTGAAGCGCCGCTGGGTAGTCGCCCGCGCGGAACGCGGCGATGCCGCGCTCGGCAGCCAGCTCGCCGTCCGCGGCGGCGCGGACAGGCTGCCACGGAACGGGAATCAGGAGTAATGCGACGATGACGAAGCAGGAAAGCCGAAAGGCGCTTGTTTTTCCCCTTTGCGTCCTTCGACGACGAATAAACGCGCGCACCCGCCGGAGTGTACTCCGGCAGGGCGCGCATTCACCGGAACGAGCGCGTTACGGGCGCTTGCCTGGGGGTGTCGGTTTGTCCCGCATTCGCGCCGCGTCAGATACGGCTTGTCCGAACTGTTGGCCGCTGAGATCCACCTTGTCGCGAGCCAAGGTTGCGGTCCTCTGGCCGAAGGCCGACGCCGCCTGCCCTTGGAGAGACGCCGTGTCGGGGAGCGCGAGGGGCAACTTGATCTCGCCGGCTGCGCCGGCGGACGCATTGGCAGGCACGACGTCCATCGTCACCTCGAGGTCGCGCTGCTGCGCCCACGCGCCCGACATCCCGAGAACGAGAGTCGCACCGATCGCATACCGTGTGAATCGCTTCATGATGCACCTCCTGCTTTGCAAATCACTTCCCTTCCGCCGGCCCAGCGTCTTACATTCGTCTTACATTCCCGACCCGCCCGCGACTTCGATCTTCAGGCGGAACATCTTGCTGTTTCCGCCGTGCGACAGGCTCGCCACGAGATCGTCCTTCGTCACCCCGCGCACGACCAAGGGAAGCTGCATCAGGTTCCCGCCTTCGCGCAAATCCGTCTGCCAGGAGAGCTCGCGCCGGCCGCCGTAGCCGACGAGCTCGACGTTCTCGGGCAGCGCGAGGCTCAAGGTCGCGGCTTTCAGCGGCTTAGCGCTGTTGA
>VBCJ01000234.1:5502-13215 GCA_005884335.1 Betaproteobacteria bacterium
CGCATTGCGAAGTCGCTGCATTCCATCTGATAGGTTCTCCTACCCCTTAACACGCTCGCCGGCGGAAAAAGGTTCCATCGGCAGCAGCGCCCGCAACCGCTGGCGCGCCCGGTGCAGGCGCGACTTGAGGGTGCCGAGCGGCGTCTCCAGCATCGTTTCGAGCTCTTCGAGGCTGTACCCCTCGACGTCGTGCATCGTGACCACCGCGCGCTGTTCGGGATTGAGCCGGTCGAGGGCGCGCAGGATGCGCTCGCGCCACCCGCTGCGTTCGGCCTGTTCTTCCGGGCCATCCTTCGTCGCCGGCAAGGCATCGAGGGGATTGTCGTCGCCTTCGGCCTCGGTCGCGAGCTCCACGATCGGCGAGCGCGCCTGTTGGCGGACGGAGTCGACGAACTGGTTGTAGAGCACCCGGGCGAGCCAGGGCCGGAGCTTCTCGATCCCGAGCAGCTCCTGCGTGCGGGGAAAGAGCTTGATCAATACGTCCTGAACGAGGTCTTCGGCGTCGGCAACGCTGCCGGTGAATCGCCATGCCAGCCGATAGAGGTACTCGACCTGCGGGCGCAACAAATCCTCGAAATTCAATTCGGCAGGCCGGGCGCGACGGTACTGCGAAACGGCGGACCGACCCCGGCGGAACGGCAAAACAGGCGGCATAACCCAGCTTACACGTACGCGCGGCCGAAAAGGTTCCCTCCGCAGCCTGCTTGAGGGGGATTTGTGCTCGTTTTCACGGCTTAGGTCGGCGCGAACCTCTGAGCAGCGCGTGCTCGTGCCTTGGCAGCCTCTTCTTCACGGTTCCTCGGCGCTGCGTTCGTCTCGAGCGAGTTCAGAAGGCCTCTGGAAACTCCGGCTATCTCGTCAACGGCCGCAAGGAATGCGGCTTGGTTGGCTTTCGATGGTTTGTTGAAGCCGCTCACTTTTCTCACGAATTGCAGCGACGCCGCACGAATCTCCTCGTCCGTCACAGGCGGTTCGAAGTTGAAGAGGGTCTTGATGCTTCTACACATAGGCGTTACCTCCACGTGTCAGGCTTAGGTCGCTGTCTCCTCCCGCGGTGGCGAGCTTCGGAGAGGCCGTTGAAACCAGGCGACGTCGTGCCATTTTCCGAACTTGCGGCCCACGGACTTGAAGACCCCGATGGATTCGAAGCCGACGCTTCGATGCAATGCGATACTACCCACATTGGGCATCGTGACGCCCGCGTACGCGTTGCAGAAGCCCTTTTGAGCAAGGTCTTCCAGCAGCCGCTCGTACAGTGTACGCCCCACGCCTTGACGCTGATGACTCGGATGTACATACGCAGACACTTCGACGGACCAGCGATAAGCGGCACGCTCACGGTGTGCAGAACCGTATGCGTAGCCGATGCACTGCCCGGCCCTTTCGGCCAGCAGCCATTGCCAACCCGCAACTGCCTTTGCGATCCGGGCGGCGAACTCGTCCGTCGTCGGTGCGACGGTTTCGAACGAGACGGCGGTCGACTCTACGAACGGCCGATAGATCGCGAGAAGGGACGCTGCATCGGCCTCGGTGGCAGGACGGATTTTCGGCGTGCCGCGCCTGGGTTGTCGATGCACGATCCCATCACTCATGTGGGGGATAATAACCTCGGCACGGGGAAGACACCTATGACAGCTTATTCACACACCCTCGGCGGCCGTACGCAACGGTTCCGCAGCCTCAAGGACTTGATGGCCAAGGCGAGCCCCAAGCGCTCGGGCGACACTCTGGCCGGAATCGCCGCGAAGGACGACGAGGAGCGCGTCCTCGCGCAGATGGCCTTGGCCGAAGTGCCGCTCAAGACGTTCTTGAGCGAGGCGCTGATTCCCTACGAGCAGGACGAAGTGACGCGGCTCATCATCGACGGGCACGATGCGGCCGCTTTCACGCCCGTCGCGCATCTCACGGTGGGCGACTTCCGCGACTGGCTGTTGTCGGACGCGGCGGACGAAGCGACCCTCGCCGCCCTCGCCCCCGGCCTGACACCCGAGATGGCGGCGGCGGTGTCCAAGATCATGCGGGTTCAGGACCTGATCCTGGTGGCGCAGAAGTGCCGGGTGGTGACCCGGTTCCGCAACACCATCGGGCTCAAGGGGCGATTGTCCACGCGGCTTCAACCCAACCATCCGACCGACGACCCGAGCGGGATCGCGGCCGGCATCGTCGACGGCCTCATGTACGGGAGCGGCGACGCGGTGATCGGCGTCAATCCCGCGACCGACAGCGTCGCCGCGGTGATCACCCTCATCCACATGCTCGACGCCATCATCACCCAGTACGAGATTCCAGCGCAGTCCTGCGTGCTCACCCACGTGACCACCAGCATCGAGGCGATCAACCGCGGCGCGCCGGTGGACCTGGTGTTCCAGTCCATCGCGGGGACTGAAAGCGCCAACGCCGGCTTCGGCATCAACCTGCGCATCCTGGAAGAGGCGCGCGATGCGGCGCGCTCGCTCAAGCGCGGCGCCGCTGGAAACAACGTCATGTACTTCGAGACGGGACAGGGCAGCGCGCTGTCGGCGAACGCCCACCACGACCTCGATCAGCAGACCTGCGAGGCGCGCGCGTACGCCGTGGCCCGCAAGTTCGAGCCGCTGCTGGTGAACACCGTCGTCGGCTTCATCGGCCCGGAATATCTCTACGACGGCGGGCAGATCGTCCGCGCCGGGCTCGAAGACCACTTCTGCGGCAAGCTTCTCGGCGTTCCGATGGGCTGCGACATCTGCTATACCAATCACGCGGAAGCGGACCAGAACGACATGGACACGCTGCTCACGCTGCTCGCCGTTGCCGGCGTCACTTACATCATGGGCGTTCCCGGATCGGACGACATCATGCTCAACTACCAGAGCACCTCGTTCCACGACGCGCTCTACGCGCGCCGGGTGCTGGGATTGAGGCCCGCGCCGGAATTCGAGGCGTGGCTGCAGAACGTCGGCGTGTTCGAGCGCGGCGAGGCCCTGCGTCTTTCGGAGACGCTGCCGCGGCCTTTCCAGCGCGCGCTGTCGTCCCTGGCGTGACGAAGCGACGATGGACAGGCCGAAAAACCCGACCGTCGCGAATCCCTGGCAGGCGTTGCGCCAGTTCACCCGGGCGCGAATCGCACTGGGGCGCGCGGGAACGAGCTTGCCGACCGGGCCTCACCTGGAATTCCAGCTCGCGCACGCCCGAGCCCGGGACGCCGTGCATCACCCGCTCGCGATCGAGCCGCTGCGCAAAGCCCTCGAGCAGCGCGGTCGAGAGGTCATCGCGTTGCACAGCGCCGCGGGCGACCGCCTGATCTATCTGCAGCGTCCCGACCAGGGCCGCCGGCTTGACCTCGATTCGCACCGCCGGCTGGAGGAGCGGGCGAGCCGATCGAGAGGCGGGTTCGATGCGGCCTTCGTCATCGCCGACGGGCTCTCCGCTTTCGCCATCGAGGAGAACGCCGTGCCGTTCCTCGACGCGGTGCTCGCGAAGCTCGATCACGGGGGATGGCGCATTGCGCCCATGGTGATCGTCGAACAGGGCCGGGTGGCCGTGGGCGACGAGGTCGGTCAGGTCCTCGATGCCGAAACGGTCGCCGTATTGATCGGCGAGCGTCCGGGCCTGAGCTCCCCCGACAGCATGGGCATTTATCTGACCTACAAGCCCAGGGTCGGCGCGACCGACGCCCAGCGCAACTGCATCTCCAACATACGGCGCGAAGGCATGAGCTGCGAGCTCGCCGCGCACAAGCTCGACTACCTCATGAGCGAAGCGCGGCGGCGCAAGCTCACCGGGGTCAAGCTCAAGGACGAGTCGGAAGCGCCCAGCGCGATTGCCGCGGGAAAGAATTTTTTGATAGGAAGCTAGTCACCCGGTGCGGGCTCACCCACCAGACTCGTTAGGCCCTTCAACGATTACATCCGCTCCACCAGAGCGCGCAGGCGTGCGCGCATCTCCTCGGCCGGCAGCCGGACGCTCCCGCCGTGCCCGGCGAGCACCCATTCGAAGCGGTGATCGGCGAGCTTCGCGAGGGAGCGCCGCTGCTCGCTCCAGGAATACCAGCACGCGTCGCGAAACGCGACCAGGCCCTCGCGCTCGTGGCTCCAGGCGAGCGAATCGCCCGTGAAGAGATAAGTCTCCTCGAGCAGATAGACCACGCTGCCTTTGGTGTGGCCCGGGACGGGAATCGCAAGCAGCTGCTTTCTGATCTCCGCGGGCTCGCCGCCCCGCAGCAGGTCGGTCGCGTACGGCGCGGCGCGGGCGTCGTCCTCGTGGATCCAGACCCGCGCGTTGAAATGCTTCGCGTAGCGATGGGCGTCGGCGACGTCGTCCTGGTGAGAGAGCAGGATGTTGCTCACCCCGCCAAGGTCTTCCAGCTTCCGGACGAGCTTGCCGACGTGTCGCGGCGAATCGACGAGCAGATTGCCTTCGGCGCGTCTGACGAAGTAGGAGTGCGCGCCGAAAGAGGACTCCGCGTTGTAGCCGCAGCGGTAGACGCCCGGCGCGAGCTCCTGCGGGAAAAGATCGGCCGGCTGCGCCCGATGTCCTTCAGTGCCGACCGACGCGGTCGGGCAGACGAGCACGGCGCGCCACGCTGCGCGCTCTTCTTCCTCGTTCGCTGGCTGCCGCGCGAACACGGACTTCCCTTTTCGGTGGACGATCAGCCCGGGCGCGGCCTCGCGCGATGCTCCGCAGTCAATGCAGCGGCGGTCGACGTACCAGTCTCCCGGAGCGGAGGCCGGATTGCGTTCCGAGAGTCTTGCCATGTCCCTAGCGCGTTATTTCGCGCGCCCCTTGCCGTCGCCGCTATTGGACGGGCGGCCTGCGATTCCCCGCGCGCTTGAAATCGGCCGCGCACGCCGGGTTGAGCTCCGCCTGCCGGGCTCTCAGGCAGGACCGGATTCGCCCGCCCCCGGGCGCAATGCCCTTGCAGAATTTCTCTGCGTCGGGTTTGCAATCCTCGCGCACCCTTTCGGCTTTCTCGGCGCGCGCCCTCATCCCCTCCTGGCACGTGGGCGAAAGCTCGGCCTCGTGCGCCTTCATGCATTTCGCGATCGCGCCCTGCCCAGGCTTGACGTCGCCGCAGAATTTCTTGACGTCCGCCGCGCAAGGTCCTTCCCTTCGCTGCTGGGCGCCGGCGCCGGCTGCAACGCTGGCGGCAAAGAGCGCGATTGCCAACGTGGCGACTGCGTTTCTGATCGACATGGTGCCTCCTAAGTCAGCGGACCAGCCCCTGCTTCGCTAGCCACTCCTGGATCAGCAGCTTACACCTGAAGAGCTCGAATCGAATTCGGCCTCTCGCGTCAAGCCGCGGGCGAAATCCGCCACCACAGCGAGGCCGCGCAGATCGCGAGCGTGGCGAGGGCCACCGGCACGCCGGTGCGCGCGTGGCGCCGCCAGTCGATGCGGATTCCGCGCCGCTCCGCGGCATCCAAGACGATGATGTTCGCGATGCTGCCGACGATGAGGAGGTTTCCGGACAGCGTGCTCACCAGCGCGAGCGTCGGGCCGGCGAGCGCGTGCCCGGCAACCGGGAGCAGGAGCATCACCGCCGGCACGTTGGAGACGATGTTCGACAGCACCAGCGTCGCCGCAAACAGGGGCACCGGGCGCTCCAGGTTCACGCCGGCGGCCGCAAGATCGGCGACGATCCCGGCGGCGATTCCGGTCTCCTGCAGCGCGTGGTTCACTACGAAGAGACCGATGAAGAGGATCAGCAGCTCCCAGTCCACGAGCCCCAGCATCTTGGTGGAATGCAGCCTGCGGCTCATGAGCAGCAGCCCCGCGCCGGTCAGCGCCGCCACGTCGCGCGGCCACGAGGGCACGAAAAGGAACACCGTCAAGAGCGCAGCGGCGACCGACAAACCCTTCGCCGTCTGCCAGCGATCGAACGAAGCGCGATGGTCCTCGCGCCGTTCCGACGCGGCCTGATCCACCGCGCCGCTCACGCCTTGAGTCCAGCGGCCACGCGTCTGCCAGGCGATGAGGCCCCAGGTCACGGCGAGGCCGAGGAGCACGGGAACGAGCGCCTGGGCGATGTACCCTCCGAACGAAAGTTTCAGCGTTTCGCCGATCAGCATGTTCTGCGGATTGCCGATCAAGGTCGCCGCGGAACCGACGTTGGCCGCGCAGGCAAGCGCGAGCAGGTAGGGCACCGGGTCGAGCCGGCGCGCGAGGCAGGCCTCGATCAGGACCGGGGCGACGGCAAGGCAGACGACGTCGTTGCTGAACACGGCCGACAGTGCCGCCACCACCACGATCAGCGCCGCGAGCAGCGCGGGCGGGGACAGCGGCAGCGCGGCGAGCGCTCGCGTGACCCAGGTATAGAAGCCGCCCAGGCGCATCTGCGCCGAAACGACCATGAAGGAGAACAGCAGGATCAGCGTCGGCAGATGGATCGATTTCGCGGCCTCCTCCGGGCTCACCGCCTCGACGCCGATCAGGGCGATCGCCCCCAAGAGCGCGACGCCGGTGCGGTCGAGCTGCAGGAACGGCAGCCCGCCGAGGATCATGCCGAGATAGACGATGCAGAAGATGATGAAGATCGCGGTGGTCATGTAGCCGCTCAAAGCGGTTTCCTCGTTCGAACCATCCAGAGGATCGTGAAACAGGCCATCGCCGCCAGGAGGTGCTTGAAGGAATGGCCGCTGAACAGATTTCCGGTGAGGGCGAAGAATTCCCGGTCATAGAGCTCCGAAACCTTCGCAAGCGCGTGCCAGCCGAGGGCCGCGAGGAGCAGCCAGCGGCGCGTGTATCGGGCGCGAAACAAGACGATGATCAACGGGATGGCAAGCAGAGCAATCAACTGAACCCAGAGATAAAACCGCAGGTCGCCGAAAGTGCGCCAGTAAAGCACGCTGGCGAGCCCCAACAGCAGCATCGGAACGAGAAGAACACGCGCAAGCCGCGCGCTCAGGTGCTCGGCGATGACGGCAACGAGCAAACCCATGAAGGTGATCGTGATGGGCAGCCTGTCCCAGACGAGCGTTGCGTCCTGGGGGTCCCAATGGTAATAGCTCGACCCCACGCTCACGAGAGCCACGCCGGCGAAGAGCACGATCCAGGCGGACTTGCCGCCTCGCAGGTCGTGCCTCAGGCAAAACTTGAGCCCCGCGATTCCGACCAGAAGAAAAGGGATATTGGAGACGACGTCCCAGAAATTCGGAATGCCGAAAAAAGCGCGCTGGTCGGCGAATTCGTGATATTGGGGGTCCTGACCGATCGGCGGGGACGCGAGCATCAGCGCGATCGACCCGATCGCGACGATCGCCAGCAGAAAGTACCGCCAGCGGGCCTCCAACCAGGCGGCGCTCGCCGTGTTCATGCTTTTCCCTTGAACAAGGCGAACTCCGTGTCGTCTATCGGACCAGCCCCTGCTTCTCCAGCCACTGCTGGATGAGACTTGCGACCTGCAGGTTGTTCCTGTCCATCATCAGCATGTGCGAGTTGCCGCGCATGCCGGCGTTGGGCAGGTCCAGAATCTCGACCTTGCCGCCCGCTTTCGAGATCTCGCCGACGAACTCGACGCCGTTCTTCCTGATCTGCGGCCAGCGCGAATCGAGCGCGATGTTGTCGCCGTAGACGACGAGCGTCGGAATGTTCTTGAGTATGGCCGCCTGCTTCGCGTCGCCCACCCCCGCGGGCTCGACCGCGACGAGCGCTTTCACCTTGTCCGGCCGCGCCTGCGCCACCTTGAAGCCGAACTGCCCGGCCTGCGAGTGAAAGAGAATCACGCACGGGCACACG
>VBCJ01000145.1 GCA_005884335.1 Betaproteobacteria bacterium
GTGGTGAGCCGGTCAGGCTCACTTTGCGTCGGGCAGGAACAACTGCAGCAAATCGTTGAGAAAGCGCTGCCCCAAATCCGTCGGCCGGATGCGCTCGTGGTCGCGGGCGATCAAACCGCGCGTCTCGGCCTCCCGCAGCGGCTTTTCAGCGACCGCGATCTGCAGCCCGGTGCGCTCCGCGAACGAGCTGACCGGAAATCCATCGGGCAGGCGCAAGGCGTTCATCATGAATTCGAATACCAGATCGTCGCGCCCGAGCTCGTGGCTGTCCTGCACGGGACGGCCCTCGGCCGCGCGCTGCAGGTACTCCTTGGGCTGCTTGTAGCGCACGGTCCGCGTGACGCGATCGGAAAAACTCAGCTTGCCGTGGGCGCCCGCGCCGATGCCGAGGTAGTCGCCGAAACGCCAGTAGTTGAGATTGTGGCGGCATTCGCGGCCGGGCCTCGCCCAGGCCGAGGTCTCGTAGTGCGCGTAGCCGCGCGCCGCGAGGGCGGCGACTATCATGTCCTGCATCGCCGCGGACGCCTCCTCGTCGGGCAGCGCGGGTGGATGCCGGTAAAAAAGCGTGTTCGGCTCGAGCGTGAGATGGTAGAAGGACAAATGCGTCGTGCCGGCCTCGAGCGCCGCTTCGACATCGGCGCGCGCCTCCTCGGCCGTCTGCTGCGGCAGCGCGTACATGAGGTCGAGGTTGACGTTGTCGAAGGAGGTTTTCGCGATCTCGATCGCGCGGCGCGCCTCCTTGTCGTCGTGGATGCGGCCGAGCGCTTTCAGGTGTTGGGGATTGAAGCTCTGGATGCCGATCGAGAGCCGGTTCACGCCGGCTTCGCGGTAGCCTCGGAATTTTTCCGCCTCGAAGGTCCCGGGATTCGCCTCGAGGGTGATCTCGCAATCGGCCGCGAGCGACAGCCGGGCGCGAAACGCCGAGATCAAGGTCTCGATCGCGGCCGCCGAAAAGAGGCTGGGCGTGCCGCCCCCGAAGAAAATACTGGTGACGCGCCGCCCCCAGACGTCGGGAAGCGTGAGCTCGAGATCCGCCACCAGCGCTTCGACGTAGGCCTTCTCCGGAACATCTCCCCTCGCCTGGTGGGAATTGAAATCGCAGTAGGGGCACTTCTTCACGCACCAGGGAATGTGGACGTAGAGGGCGAGCGGCGGCAGCGCGCCAAGCCGGATTCCGGCGGGCGAGAGAATACGGGCGGGCGGGAGAATACCGGCGGGCGGGAGAATACCGGCGGGCGAGAGAATACCCGCGGGCGGGAGAATACCCGCGGGCGAGAGAATACCGGCGGGCGGGAGAATATTGTTTTCCCCTCCTCGCTTGAGGAGGGGTGGCGGCCGAAGGCCGCCGGGGTGGTCCGGCATCAAACGCCCTCCCTCAGCTTCGCCAGGAGCCGCCGCAGCGCCTTGCCGCGGTGGCTCACGAGATTTTTCTGCTCGGGCTCGAGCTCGGCGGCGGTCTTTCCGAAGTCGCGCAGGAAAAAATGTGGATCGTAGCCGAATCCGTTCGCGCCGCGCGGCTCGGCGACGATCTCGCCCGCCCAGGTTCCTTCGGCGATGAGCGGTTCGGGATCCTCGGCGTGGCGCAGGAGAACGACGACGCAGTAGTAGTGAGCGCGGCGATCGTCCTTGCCGGCGAGGAGCTGCGCGAGCTTTTCGTTGTTGCGCGCATCCGACTTCGGCTCGCCGGCAAACCGCGCCGAGTGCACGCCGGGTTCTCCGCCGAGCGCGCCCACGCAAATGCCCGAGTCATCGGCGAGCGCGGGAAGACGCGAACGGCCGCTCGCGTGGCGCGCCTTGGCGAGCGCGTTCTCGACGAAGGTGCCGTGCGGTTCTTCTGCATCGGCGATGCCCAGGCTGGACTGCGAAACGATCTCCGTTCCGAGCGGCGCGAGCAGCGCTTCGAACTCACGGAGCTTCCCGGGATTGGACTTTCCCTCCTCGAATGAGGAGGGGAAGGTGATCACGGCGACATTGCTTTCCCCTCCTCGAATGAGGAGGGGTGGCGGCCGAAGGCCGCCGGGGTGGTCAAGCAATCGTGAATTGCCGCGCAATCACCGCCAGAACACCTTCGAGATTCTCGATGACCTCACGATTCTCGAATCGAACCAGCCGGATTCCGGCGCTGTGAAGGAACCGCGTGCGGATGGCATCGCGGTTTTGCGCCGCCTCATGGTCGTGAGCCGCGCCGTCCAACTCCACAGCGAGCCTTTCTCCGGGGCAGTAGAAGTCCAGAACATAAGGCCCGACGCTGTGCTGACGCCGGAATTTCCTGCCCCGCAGACTCCTGTCTTTGAGATGGTTCCACAGGCGCGCTTCCGCGATTGTGAGTCCTCGGCGAAGTTCCCGGCGGCGCGGTTTCAGTCGCGCAACATTATGAACAAGAGCCATGCACGGTGAAACGTTCGTGCACGACGAGAGTTGACGACCCAAGTGCGGGATTCAAAGGCGACCACCCCGCCGCCTTCGGCGGCACCCCTCCTCGAGAGAGGAGGGGAAACTCGACCACCCCACCCGCTGCGCGGGCACCCCTCCTCAAGAGAGGAGGGGAAAGCAATGTCGCCGCGATCGACTACCCCGCCCAAATCAGGAGAGGCCGAGCGCCGCCTTCTGCTTGGCGATGAGCTCGGCGATCCCCTGCTTCGCCAGCGCGACCAGTGCACCCATCTGCGCCGTGGAGAAGGGCTCGCCTTCGGCCGTTCCCTGCACCTCGACGAAACCGCCCGAGCCCGTCATCACCACGTTCATGTCGGTTTCGCAGGCCGAATCCTCGGCGTAGTCCAGATCGAGGACGGGCACGCCCTCGAAGAGGCCCACCGACACGGCGGCGACGAAATCCCGGATCGGCGACGCAGCGAGGACTCCGCGCTCGAGCAGCGTCCCGACCGCATCGTACAAGGCGACAAAAGCTCCCGTGACGCTCGCGGTGCGGGTGCCCCCGTCTGCCTGGATCACGTCGCAGTCGATCTTCACGGTGCGCTCGCCGAGCTTCGCGAGGTCGGTCACCGCGCGCAGGGAACGGCCGATCAGGCGTTGGATTTCCTGCGTGCGCCCGGATTGCTTCCCGCGCGCCGCTTCGCGTTCAGTACGGGTGTGAGTCGAGCGCGGCAGCATGCCGTACTCCGCGGTCACCCAGCCCTGGCCACGACCCCGGAGAAATCCGGGCACGCCCTCCTCGGCGCTCGCGGTGCAGATCACGCGGGTGTCGCCGAACGCGACCAGCACCGAGCCCTCCGCGTGCCGTGTGTAATGGCGGTCGATGGCGAAGGGGCGCAGTTCGTCGGGCCTGCGCTTGGAAGGCCTCATGAGCGCTTTTGCGGCGTATGCTTGCGGATCGCGGCGCGAATCTCCTCGATGGCGTTCTCGATCTCCTCGTCGGTGAGGTCGCTGTGGTCCGCCTTGCTGAAATCCTCGAGCTGCGTGGTCACGCCGTCCCGCTTCAGCGTCCGAGTCGACACTTCACCGGCGATTGCACCCGGATGCGTTTCCGCCCAGGTCATCGCCACGACCGAAAGATTGTCTGAATCCGCCCCGCCTCGCACTTCCGCCAGATCCAGAAGCGCGGGAACCGCCTTCATGAGGTCGCTCTTCAGCAACGCCCCCGCGATGAGGTTTCCCGTAAGCGGCCCCCACACGCCGTCGGTGCACAGGATCAAAGTGTCGTCTTCGCGCAACCGGGTGGGCTTCGACAGCTCCACCTGCGGGAGCGCGTTCGCCCCGATGCAGTTGAAGATCTTGTTGCGATCCGGGTGGGCCGCGACCGCCTCCTCGCGAACGCGGCCCTGGTCGACCAGCATCTGCACCCGGGAATGATCCCGCGTCTGCGCCTGGATGCGGCCTTGCCGAACGTGATAGAGCCGCGAATCGCCCACGTGCGCCCAATAGGCGGTCGAATCCTGCACGACACAGGCGACGCAGGTGGTCCGCGGCGACTCGATCAGGCTGCGCGCCTTGGCGTAGTCGCCGAGCGCGAAGTGCGCGTCGGTGATGCTCTTTTGCAAGAAGCCGGACGGGTCGGCGAGCTTGGGCTTCGCCTCGCGCTGGAACGCTTCGGTGAGGAGCTGCGCTGCGATTTGAGAGGCCACCTCCCCGTGCAGATGTCCGCCCATGCCGTCGGCGACCACCATGAGCAATGCGTCACGGGTGTAGGCGTAGCTGGTGCGATCCTGGTTCGCCTCGCGGCCTCCCTTGCGGCTTTCCTGGAAGATCGAGAATCTCATCGTCCGAGCCGCTTCATCAACGCGCTGCGAACGCTCTCGAGGATAGAGATGGCGCGGTGCACTTCGGGGTCCTTTTCGCGCAGCAGCACCTTCTGCAGCGCAAACACGCTTTGCGGGCGCTTCATGTGATCGAGCTCCAGGCACCAGTCGATCGTTTCGAGCAGCTGCCGGGAATACTTGCCGTTCCATACTTTCGTCGCGGAGACGTAGCGATCCTTCTCGCTGCGGTCGTCGGCCGCCTGGGGTGCCGCGCTCGCGAGGCAGGCGAAAATGCTCGCGCCGATGGCGTAGCAGTCGCTCCAGGGCCCGAGCAGTTCGCGGTTCTTGTATTGCTCGGGCGGCGCGAACCCGGGCGTATACATCGGGCTCAGGCGCTGGCCTTCCTGGACGAGCGTCTGGCGGGCGGCGCCGAAGTCGATCAGCACGGGCGTGCTGTCGTTGCGGATGTAGATGTTGGCGGGCTTGATGTCCAGATGAAGGAGCTTGTTCGAGTGCACCTCCCGCAGCCCGTTCAGCAGCAGCGTGAACACGTGGCGGATGAATCTTTCCTTGATCGTTCCGCGGCGCGCGCGGATGTGTTCCTGCAGCGTGCGCCCGCGCTCGTAGCGCATCACCATGTAGACGGTCTCGTTCGCGCGAAAGAAATTCAACACCCGCACCACGTTCGGATGCGACAGCCGCGCGAGCGAGCGGCCTTCCTCGAAGAAGCACCGCATGCCGTAGCGAAACGTCGCCAGGTTTTCCTCCGAGATCGAGGGCAGCGCGTCGCCCTCGTTTCGCAACGCGAGCTGGCTCGGGAGGTATTCCTTGATCGCGACCGGCTGGTCGTTTTCGTCGTAGGCGAGATAGACGATGGAAAAACCCCCGCAGGAGAGCACGCTCGCGATGCGGTAGTTTTCGAGCTGATAGCCGTCCGGCAGCGGCTGATTGGCCTGCTGTGGCATCAAAGGGGTAGCGGTGCGGCGTTTGTAACCGTTATCATAGCGGCGTTTTCAATTGCCGCCGGCATTATACGGCGCCACTCATCGCAATCCATGATCACCAGCATGACCGGCTACGCGGCGGCGACCCGAGAGCTGCCGACGGCATCGCTCGCAGCCGAGGTGAAAAGCGTAAACGGTCGTTTTCTCGACGTGCAGTTCCGACTCCCCGAAGAGCTGCGCACCGTGGAGCCGGCGCTGCGCGAGCTGATCCAGGCGCGCGTGACCCGCGGCAAAGTGGAGTGCCGGGTTTCGGTCACTCCGCCGACGGGCGCTGCACCGCGGATCAGCGTGAACGAGGGATTGCTCGCCGAGCTCGCCGAAACGTCGAAAAAGGTAAGGGCGGCGGTCCCCGACGCGCGCCCCTTGAGCGTGGGCGAGGTGCTGCACTGGCCGGGCGTGCTCGGAGACGACCGGTCGGCGGCGCTGCGCGAGGCCTGCGTGGCGCTCGTGCAGGAGGTACTCGAGGACTTCGCGGCGACTCGCTCGCGCGAGGGCGGAAAGCTCGCCACCATGCTGGTCGAGCGCGCGGAGCGCATGAAATCCCTGCTCGCCTCGATTCAACCGAAGCTCCCCGATGCGATCGCCGCCTACGAGGAAAAGCTGGCCGCGCGTCTTCGCGAGGTGCTCGGCGGCACGGACGAGGAGCGCATCCGGCAGGAAATCGCGCTTTACGGCGTCAAGGCGGACGTCGCCGAGGAACTCAATCGCCTGGGGGCGCACCTGGAAGAGGTGCACCGCGTGGTCAGGGCCGGAGGGGCGGTCGGCAAGCGGCTGGACTTCCTGATGCAGGAGCTGAACCGCGAAGCGAACACGCTCGGCTCGAAGTCCGTGTCGAAGGAACTCTCCGACGCGAGCCTCGAGCTCAAGCTCCTGATCGAGCAAATGCGCGAGCAAATCCAGAATATCGAGTGAGCGAGCCGTTGCAAACCGATTGCAACGGCTCTAACTTAAGGGAGGTTGAGGGAGATGTCCCCTTATTCGTAAAAACTGCAATGACCGGCAATCTTTTCATCATCTCGGCACCCTCGGGCGCGGGCAAATCGTCTTTGGTGAGCGCCGCGCTCGCCGAGGACAAGCGGCTTGCGCTCTCGGTTTCCTTCACCACGCGGCCCCCGCGCGCGGGAGAAGTGAACGGGCGCGAGTATCATTTCGTCGACCGCAAGACCTTCGACTCGATGCTGGCGCGCGGCGAGTTTCTGGAATCGGCCGAGGTTCACGGAAACCGCTACGGCACCTCCAAGAAGTGGATCGCCGAA
>VBCJ01000146.1 GCA_005884335.1 Betaproteobacteria bacterium
TTCGACGCGGACGGCAAGCCGAAGATGGAGCCGTTCCTCACGGGCTTCCTGCAGGACGAGAAGGCCGATCCGCCGATGTGGGGCCGTCCGAACGACGTGATGGTCATGCGCGACGGGTCGCTGCTCGTCTCGGATGACCAAAACGGGATCATCTACCGCGTGAGCTACGGCGGGAAGTGAGCGGTCGCAGTCGCAACAGCGGCGGCGCGGCGGTGATGTTTGCCGCCGCGCTTTGTTTTTTCCTCCACGGCGCCGCCGCCGAAGAGGTCCCGCGCAAGGCGCAAGCCTGCGTCGCCTGTCACGGTCCCGGGGGAAATTCGACCGACCCGGCCATGCCCTCCCTGGCCGGGCAGCCTGCGCAATTCATCTCGATGCAGCTCTTCATGTTCCGCGAAGGCAACCGCAAGGATCCGCAGATGTCGCCGATGGCCTCCAGCCTCTCCAACGCCGACATGAACGAGTTGGCGGCTTATTTTTCCAGGCAAAAACCGGCGGCCGCTTCGCATGAGACGGCTTCGGAAAACGCCGCCGCCGGACGACGCCTTTCCGAGCAGCACCATTGCGTGCAGTGCCATGGTCCCGCACTCCTCGGCCTGCAGCACATTCCGCGGCTCGCGGGCCAGCAATTCGCCTATTTGAGAACGCAGTTGCGCGGCTTCAAGGACAAGACCCGAGCCGATTTCGACGGGAACATGACCTCGGCGGCAGAGCTGCTCTCGGAAAAGGACATCGAAATCCTCGCTGATTATCTTTCCGGCCTCACCCCGTCCCGAGATTGATAAGCAGGATCCCCTGAGGTATTGTTGCAACGCAGCAGGCTGAAAGCTGTCCAATATCGCATGCACACCACCCAAGTCGTCGAATTCGAGCGCCAGCTTGCCGGCGTTGCATGCACCGCGCGGGCATGGGCAAAGGTCCCCGCGGCGCCAAGCGCGGAGCAGCGCAGCCAACTGAGAGCGCGCGTCAAGCGATTGCTCATGGAGCGGAGCGCGGTGCTGCTCGCGCACTACTACGTCGAGCCCGACATCCAGGACCTCGCCGAGGAGACCGGCGGCTGCGTGGCGGACTCGCTCGAGATGGCGCGTTTTGGCCGGGCGCAGGCCGCGCCGACGCTGGTGGTCGCGGGCGTGCGCTTCATGGGCGAGACCGCGAAGATCCTCAATCCCGAGAAGCGCGTGCTCATGCCCGACCTCGATGCGACCTGCTCGCTCGATCTGGGTTGTCCGGCCGATGAATTTTCCGCTTTCTGCGACCAGCACCCCGAGCGCACCGTGGTGGTCTATGCTAATACGAGCGCCGCAGTCAAGGCGCGCGCCAGCTGGGTGGTCACTTCGGCAATCGCGCTCGACGTCGTTCGCCACCTGCACGCGCGCGGGGAAAAGATACTGTGGGCGCCCGACCGTCATCTCGGCGCCTACGTGCAGGCCCGGACGGGCGCCGACATGCTGCTGTGGCACGGCGCATGCGTCGTGCACGAAGAATTCAAGGCGCTGGAACTGGAGGCCCTGAAGAAAGAGCATCCGCGGGCGAAGGTGCTCGTCCACCCGGAATCCCCCGCCGAGGTGATCAAGCTCGCCGACGCGGTCGGCCCGACCACGCAGATCATCAAGGCAGCGCAGGCCCTGGATGCCGACGAATTCATCGTTGCGACCGACAACGGCATGCTTCACAAACTGAAGATGCTGATGCCCGAAAAGCGCTTCATCGAGGCGCCCACCGCGGGCGCGAGCGCCACGTGCAAGAGCTGCGCGCATTGCCCCTGGATGGCGATGAACGGCCTCGCGAACCTCGCGGAGGCGCTCGAGACCGGCGCGAACGAGATCCACGTCGATCCGGAAATCGGTCGCCGCGCGTACCGCCCGATCGATCGCATGCTCGCCTTCGCCGAGGGCAATAAGGTCAAGGTGCGCGCTTCCGGCGATCTCGCTCGGGACGGCGCGCTGTTCAGCAACGTCGGGCCGGCCTGACCGGTACGCGTAGAATTTTCCACTTGGCGCGGAAGAGGCGTCCGCGTATATTCCGGGAGCACCAGACAGGCCACACAGCGGCCGGAAAGCGTTCAAGGACGAAATTTCACAGGAGAGAAAGCGATGAAGGTCTTCGTATCAGTCACTCTGGGAGCCGCGCTTGCGCTGACGGGCGCTGCCCGGGCGCAGGAAAAGTACAGCTTGTCGATCGCCACCGGCGGCACCGGCGGCGTGTACTACCCGCTGGGCGGCGGGCTCGCCAACATCCTGTCCAAGTACGTGCCGGGCCTGCAAGCAACGGCCGAGGTAACCGGCGGCTCGATCGACAATCTCAAGCTCATCGCGACCGGCAAGCCCTACATCGCGTTTTCCATGGCGGACGCAGGCCAGGACGCGTACCGCGGCGAGGACAAGTTCAAGGGCACCCGGGTGCCCCTGCGCACCCTCATGGTTTTGTATCCCAATCGCATGCACGTGGTCACGATCGACGGCATCGGCATCACGAGGATGGCGGACCTGAGAGGCAAGCGCGTCTCGACCGGTTCGCCGGGCAGCGCCACCGAGGTGATGGGATTTCGCGTCATCGAGGCCGCGGGTCTGGACAAGGACCGTGACATGAAGCGCGAACGTCTCGGCGTCGCCGAGTCGGTGAATGCGCTCAAGGATCGCAAGATCGATGCGTTCTTCTGGGTAGGTGGCCTCCCGACCGCGGCAGTGACCGACCTCGCCAACACGCCCGGCATCAAGATCAAGCTGATCGACCACGCCGCAACGGTCGCCGCGATGAACAAGAAGTACGGCCCGCTCTACATTGAGGACGTCATCCCGAAGGCGACTTACAGGGGTATGGACGCGGACAATCGCCAGGCCACCGTGTGGAACATCCTCGTTTCGCATGAGAATCTGAGCAACCAGACCGCCTACAACATCGTCAAGACCATCTTCGACAAGCGCGAAGACATGATCGCCGTGCACAAAGAGGCGGAGAATTTCAAGCTGGAGAACCAGAAGGCCGCCGCTTCGCCGATTCCTTTCCATCCCGGCGCGGTCAAGTATTTTGCGGAGCGGGGCGTGAGGATTCGTTAAGGGCGGACGCGGCCCGCGCTTTCCAAGGCGCGGGGCCGCTTGCGGGATCACGGTCCCGAAGCGCAGAATGTTCGCGAGGGGCGAGCTGTCAGCTCAATTGGCAGCTCATTCACGTTGCTCAAGGCGCTGTCGATCGGAGGGTGTTTCATCGTTCTCGCGGGATGTGCCGCGGCGCCCCGCGCGCCTTTGCCTGCGCATCTTCTATGGCAGGACCAGGCTTTTGACTACGATGCGGCTTTGGTCTCGGTCGGCAAACGGGATCTTTTCGAGCTTGACGCCGGGCTTCTGTCGAAGCTGCACGATCCAAGGATTCAAAATTCAAGCGCGCAGTATCGTCTGAATCACTTGGTCTCGCTCCTATTTGAGCCGGAGACCAAAGATTTTTCCTATTCGAAAAACCACTCGACGATCGCCGCAGAAACGTGGCGCCGAAAGAGCGGTGATTGTCTTTCACTGACCGTCTTGTCCTATTCGCTGGCGAAGGCTCTGGACATGCCGGTCCAAATGCAGGAAGTGCGCGTGCCCGTGGTCTTCGATCGACGCGGCAGCGTCGAATTTCTCAACCGGCACGTGAATCTGCTCATTAGCGGCAGAAGCGATGGAGGGCTGTACGTCAAAGACGGATTGATGCGATCAGGTGACGTGATCATCGATTTCGAACCTCAAGTCGCTTCGCGAAGAGAGGGAACAGCCTTGTCGGACGACGGCATTCTTGCGCGCTTTTACAACAACGTTGCTGCGGAATATTTGGCCCAAGGCGACCTGACTTTGGCTTATGCCCATTTCAAAGCGGCGGTGCTCGCGGACCCGGGCTATTCACCGAGTTACAGCAATTTGGCACAGCTCTATACGCGCAAAGGCCTCCTTTGGAGCGCAGAACAATTGTTGTTGTACGCCATTGCACTCAACGATGACGCGGATATCGCGTTGCGCTCCCTGCACCAGCTGCTGGTATCCCAAGGTCGCGAATCGGAGGCATTGAAGTACAAGGAAATTCTGCAGGCAAAACAAGAGAAGGATCCGTATTACTGGCTTGGCGTTGGACTCCATCACCTCCAGGAAGGGAATTATCAAAGGGCCGTTAGCGCTCTCGAGCATGCGCAGGATCTGACCCGAGGATTTCAGGAAGTGCACCGCTATTTGGCCATTGCCTATTGGCGCGCCGGCAAGCCGATTCAGGCGAAGAATCAACTCTCGGTGCTGGCGTCGTTGATGGTTGGCGAATTGGGGTTCGCCGCGCTGGGCAAAGAAAATCAACAGACCCCCTGAAAGATTGGATCGCCAAGTCAGATGAGCAGCGCAGGCGGCGTGTCGCTCCGGCGGGCTGTGCTAGCATGCGCGCCGAGGAGGGCGGATGAGCGAGATCGCGAAGCCGGCGGCCGATCAGCCGGCAATCGACGCCGAGGCGCTGAGGAAGGCCGAGCAGTTCATCGAGGCGGAAGAGGGCGCGAGCAACAAGTTGCGCGGCGCGCTCGGTATCTTCGCCTCCGCGACGGCGGTGGTGATGTCGCTGTTCCACCTCTACACCGCGTACGCGATCGTGCCGACGCAGGTGCTGCGCCCGGTGCACGTCGGCTTCGTGCTGTTCCTCAGCTACCTGCTGTTTCCCGCCTCGAAGCGCTACCGCCACCGCATCATGTGGTGGGACTGGGTGGCCGCGTTCGCCGCAGTCGCGGTGATTGCCTACATTCTCCAGGGCGGCGATGAGATCTGGGACCGCAACACTTCGCCGGACAACTGGGACATCGTCTTCGGCGCCGCGTTGATCCTTCTGATCCTCGAAGGCATGCGCCGCGCCTCCGGCTGGGTGATGCCGATCGTGGTCGCCTCCTTCGTCCTCTACGCGCTCTTCGGCGAGCAGCTTCCCGGTTCCTGGGCGCATCGCAGCTACGAAGTCGGTCGGCTCGTGGGACATCTGTATATG
>VBCJ01000147.1 GCA_005884335.1 Betaproteobacteria bacterium
CACGAGCGCCACCAAGAGCTCGATCAGGGTGAAGCCGGACGCGCGACCCCGCGGATTCATCGGGGCGGCTCCGTCTGTGATCCAGGTCCCGTCTGCGATCCGGGTCCTGACGGCAGTACTGCCTGCGTTGCCGTCTGCTCGACGAATCCGGTCATCTTCGTCAGCGTCGAATCGTCTCCCTTCAGGAACACGCTCACCTCGACGCGTCGCATGCGGGCGGCGGGCGTCACGCCCGTCTCCTGCCGCCAGCGGAACGCGCGCCCGCCCATGTCGGCGTCGCCCTCCTTCACGTCGAGCGCCGGCCATTCCCTGCGCAGCTCGAGCTCGGCCAGCCTGTCCTCGGCCACCCAGCGCGCCAGAGTGCGATCGCGCAGCGCCGCAGTGGTGTCGAGCGCCGCGCCCAGACTGCGCGCTGTCGCGGTCAGCGCGATCGCGAGCACGGCGAGCGCCACCAGGATCTCCACCAGGGTGAAGCCTCCGGCGCGCCGGGCGCAATTCACGAGACGGCCTGCGCGCGTATGGTCCCGTCGGGGGTGCCGACGACGCTCCAGCGCGCGCCGCCGCTCTTGAGCACGATGCGAAACGCCGGCAGCTCACCGCTCGGCAGGAACACCACCCCGTCCTGCGCCGCCTCCCCCGCGCCCTCGATCTTCAAGGCTTCAATCACGATGCCCGCCGGCATGCGCTGGGGACGCAATAGCTCGTCGCCGCTCGCGAGCTTGAGGCGGCCGTTGCGCTCCAGACGCAGGAAGCGGTAGGACTCGCGCCCGGCGCCGAAGGCGAACACCCGCCCCTGCAGGATCGCCTCCTCGCGCGCCGCGCGCAAGAGCAGCGCGAGGTGCTCGCTTTCCTCGCGCACCAGATCCCCCGGGCCGCGTATGAGCTGAATGCCCGCGAGGCCGACGATCACGACGATGATCGCGACGACCACGAGGATTACACGTCGATCTCGCCGCGAATCCCGGGATTGAGATACTGGTAATCGGTGCCCCACGGATCCACGGCCAACTTGTCCAGGTAACCGCCCGCCTTCCAGTTGCGCGGAATGTCTCCGCGCTCGGGTTTTTTCACCAGCGCCGCGAGCCCTTGGTCGGTGCTCGGGTAGGTGCCGTTGTCGAGCTTGTAGAGCTTGAGCGCGGCGATGATCGCGGCGATGTCCGCCCGCGCCGCCGTCGCCCGCGCCTGGTCGGGACGGTCCATTACGCGCGGCACGATCAGCGCCGCGAGGATGCCTAGAATCACGATGACGACGAGAATCTCGATCAGGGTGAAACCGTGCGGTCGGCGCAAGAGTGCGTAAGCGTTCGTCATGGCGTTTCCCTAGCGTACCAGTTGGTTCATTTCGAATATAGGCAAAAGTATCGCGACCACGAGGAAGAGCACGATCCCGCCCATCGCGACGATGAGGAGGGGCCCGAGCAGCGCCGTCAGGCCGCGCGTCCAGTTCACGAGCTCGCGCGACTGCGCCTCGGCGGCGCGCGCGAGCATGGTGTCGAGCCGACCGGTTGCCTCGCCGCTCGCGATCAGGTGAATGACGATTGGCGGGAAGAGCTTTGCCGCCCCTAGCGCGGGGGCGAGCGCCCCGCCCTCGCGCACGCGGCGCACCGCCTCGTCCACCGCGGCGCGCATCGGCAGGTTCGTCAGCACCGCCGCCGCGGACTGCAACGACGCGAGCAGCGGAACGCCGCTCGCGGTGAGAATACCCAGGGTATCGGCGAAGCGCGCCGCGTTGACGCCCCGGATGAGTCTTCCCACGAGCGGCACGCGCAGCAGCCAGCCGTGCCAGCGGCGTTTCCGCGATTCGTCGCGCAAGAGCAGCGCGCCTGCGAAGACCGCGCCGGCGAGGCCCGCGAGCCACACTAGGCCGCTCGCGCGCGCAAAATCGCTGATGGCGATGAGAACGCGCGTGACCAGGGGAAGGGTCTGGCCGAGATTGGCGAATACGCGCGTTACCTGCGGCACGACGTATGTGACGAGGAACGCGATGACGAGGAACGCGACCACGGTCAGGAGCACAGGGTAGATGAAGGCGATGATGACCTGGTCGCGCAAGGCTTCCCGATTCTCGGTGTAGTCGGCAAGCCGTTCCAGCACGTCGCCGAGCCGCCCCGAATGCTCGCCCGCCTCGATCATGGCGCGGTAGATCTGCGGGAACGCGTTGGGAAACTCGGCCAGACTGTGCGACAGGGATTGGCCTTCGAGCACGCGCGCCCGCACCGCCGCGAAAAGCGTGCGCGCGCCGGCAGATTCCGTCTGCTCGATAAGCACGTTGAGGCCCTCTTCGATGGTGAGCCCGGCGCGGACCAGCGTGGCGAACTGGCGCGTCACGACCGCCAGTCCCTTGCGCGACAGCCCGGGGCGCGAGAAGCGATCGCTCCGCCCGGATTGCGCCGCCGCCGAACGTATGCTCTCGACCGCAAGCGGCGCCAGGCCGCGTTCGCGCAGCAGCGATCTCGCGTGGCGCTCGGTGTCCGCCTCGATCACTCCGCGCGTTTCGCGCCCGGTCGCTTCCAGCGCGCTGTACTCGAAGCCCGACATGCTCGGTGCGGATGCCTACTCGCGCCCTATTCGCGACTCATTCTCGAGAAACACGCAGCACTTCCTCGAGGCTGGTCTCGCCTGCGCGCACCCAGCGCAGGCCGTCCTCGCGCAGGCCCTTCATGCCGCCGCGGCGCGCGTGCTCGCGCAGGTCGGCCTCGGAGGCGCGGTCGTGGATCAGGCGCCGGGCCTCGTCGTCGATGAGTAGCAGCTCGAAAATTCCGGTGCGGCCCTGATAGCCCGTGAACGCGCACGCCTCGCAGCCGCTCGCGGTGAACAAGGCGGTGTCCGCCCCGCCTCCGTTCCCGTTATCGAGCAGGCCCTGCTCGGCGCGATCGGGCTCGTGCGAGCGCCGGCACGCCGGGCACAGCCGCCGCACCAGCCGCTCGGCGAGCACGCCGAGCAGGCTCGAGGCGACCAGGAACGGCTCGATTCCCATGTCGACCAGGCGCACCACGGCGCCCGCCGCGTCGTTGGTGTGCAGGGTCGCGAGCACCAGGTGCCCGGTCAAGCTCGCCTGCACCGCGATCTGCGCGGTCTCCAGGTCGCGGATCTCGCCGATCATGACCACGTCCGGGTCCTGGCGCAGGATGGCGCGCAGCGCCCGCGCGAAGGTCAGCTCGATACGCGGATTCACCTGGGTCTGGCCGACGCCGTCGAGGTCGTATTCGATCGGGTCCTCGACGGTGACGATGTTGGTGCGCTTGGCGTCGAGCTGGCCGAGCGCGGCGTAGAGCGTGGTCGTCTTTCCGGAGCCGGTCGGGCCGGTGACGAGGATGATGCCGTGCGGCTGCCGGACGAGCTCGCGCAGGGCGGCGAGCGTCGTATCGGCCATGCCGAGGCCGGTGAGGTCGAGCCTCCCGGCCTGCTTGTCGAGCAATCGCAGCACCACGCGCTCGCCGTGAGCCGTCGGCAGGATCGAAACGCGCACGTCGACCGAGCGCCCGGCCAGGCGCAGCGCGATGCGCCCGTCCTGCGGCTGGCGCTTCTCGGCGATGTCCAGGCGCGCCATGATCTTGATGCGCGACACGATCACGCCGTGCACCACTTGCGGCGGCTCGATCACGTCGCGCAGCATCCCGTCCCTGCGGAAGCGCACCACCGAGCGCCCCTCGAAGGCCTCGACGTGGATGTCGGAGGCGCCCTCGCGCACCGCTTGCGAGAACAGGGCATTGATCAGCCGCACGATGGGCGCGTCGTCCTCGCTCTCCAGGAGGTCGGCGACCTTTGGGAGGCTCTCGGCGAGCGCGACGAGGTCCGGATTCGCGTCCATGTCGTCGACGATGTCGGCGGCGTGCGAGGCGCCGCGCTCGTAGGCGCGCGCGAGCGCCGCGTCGAAGGCGTCGTTCGCAAGCTCTTTCAGAGCGAGCGGCCCGCCGAGCGCGCGCTGCACCTCGGCGAGGACGCCTGCGCGCACCCCGGGCCGGACCCACAGCTCGAAGCCTGGCTCCAGCTGCCGGGCGCTGATCACGCCGTGCCGCTTGGCAAAGGCGTAAGGCAGCTGCTCGACTGCGCGCGCGTCGGGCGTGAGTGGGTTCGAGGACATGTCCATGCGCTTTAGGGCCTCGCCGGCGCCGGGCTTGCTTCGGCGTCGGGCGGTTTCGCGGGCGCCGCCGGGGAATCCTGCCCGGGTGCGCGCGCCGGCGGCTCGCGGGGCGGAACCGGCGGCACCGGCTCCATGCGGTCGTAGATATCCTCGCGCTCCGGGCCCTCGCCGCGCGTGTAGCCGCGCAGATATTCATAACGGTCCTGCGTCACGCGATAACCGTCCTCGACCGAGCGGATGATCACCGGGCGAAGAAAGATCATGAGGTTGGTTCGCTTGCGGTCCTCGCTCTTGAAGCGGAACAGCGCGCCGAGAAACGGAATGTCTCCGAGCAGCGGAATCTGCTGCGTGGTCACGGTCAAGGTGTTCTGGATCAGCCCTCCGAGCACGATGGTATTGCCGTCGTCCACCACGACCTTGGTTTCGAGCGAGCGCTTGGTGGTGATGAGGTCGCTCGAGCGGGCGGGCGCAGTCGGGTCGAGGCTCGAGACCTCCTGAAAGATCTCGAGCCGGATGGTCGAGCCCTCGGAAATCTGCGGCTTGATGCGCAAAGTGAGGCCCACGTCCTTGCGCTCTATCGTCTGGAAGGGATTCACCGCCGCCACTCCCGCAGCGGCGGCGGTCGTCGCCGCCGCGAAACTGCCGGTGACAAAAGGCACGTTCTGCCCGATGACGATTTTCGCCTGATAGTTGTCGAGCGTAAGGAGGTTCGGCGTAGACAGAATGTTGCCGAGGCTGTTCGCCTGGAGCGCCCGCGCGAGCGCGCCGAGACCCCTCACGGTAGTGCCGTCGGGCAGCGTGATGGTATTGCCAAGCACCGCGACCGTCAGCCCCGCGGGATTGGCCGCCGAGACCGCCGACCTCGTGATGGCTTCGGCGAGGCTGGGATTGGCCCCGGGAAAATTGGCTGCGGCGCCGACCCCGCGCGAGCCGACCCCGCCGACGGCCGCCCACTGAAAACCGAGCTCGTCGGTGCGATCGGCGTTCATTTCCGCGATCAGCGCCTCGACGTAGACCTGCGCGCGGCGCACGTCGAGCTGCTCGATCACCAGGCGCAGGTTGTTGTACACCGTGTCCGAGGCGTTGATGATGATCGAGTTGGTCGCCTCGTCGGCCTGGATGAGCGAAGGCGCCGCCCCGCCCGGGCGCCCGCCGGCGCCGGGCGCGCCCGCCTGCGCGGGCGCCGCGGCCGCAGTGGCCGTGAGCATGCCGCGCAGCACCTCGACGAGTTTCGTCGCCTCGGCGTGCTTCAGGTAGATGACGCGGGTGCTTCCGATCGCACGCGCCGGGACATCCAGTCTCTCGATGAGCGAGCGCAACAGCGCGATGCGCCCCGGGTTGTCCGAGCGCAGCAGGATACTGTTGGTGCGCCCATCCGGCACCACCGAGAAACGGTCGCCGCCCGCGGCGATCTGAGTGGGCGGCACGCCCGGCACCGCCCCGGGCGTGGCGAGGCCCGTCCCCGACAGACGCACCACCAGCTCCGCGAGGTCGATGGCGGAGGCGTGCTGAACCGGGATCACCGTGACGTCGGTGCTCGCCGGCTGGTCGATCCGCTCGACGATGCGCAGCAGCCGCCGCACGTTGTCCGCGTAGTCGGTGATGATGAGCGCGTTGGCCGGATCGTATACAGAGAGCTGGCTGGTCGGCGACATCAGCGGGCGCAGCACGTTCTGCAGCTGCGCCACCGCGACGTGCTGCCCGATCACGACGTGCGTGACGACCTGCTCGCCGCCGCGCGGGGGCCCGTCCTGCTCGTTCACCGGCGCCGCCGCCTTGGCCTCGGCGACCGGAATGATGCGCACCGCGTCGCCGGGACCTTCGACCGCGGTGAAACCTTGCGTCTTCAGCGCAGAGAGAAAGATCTGGTACCCGGCCGCGACCGACATGGGCCGCGCCGAAACGATGGTGACCTGTCCCCTCACGCGCGGGTCGATCAGCATGTTGCGCCCCGTCATCTGCGACATCGCCTTGACTACGGCCTGCAGGTCCGCGCCCTGGAAATTGAGCACCACCTCGCCCGCTCGCGGGACGACTGCGACAGCCGCCGCGCCCGGAGCGCGCGTTGCGGGCGGCGGCGCCGGGGGCGGCGCCGCCGGGGGCTCGGCCGAGGGCGCGCCCGGCATGTCGGGCGCCTGCGCTGAAACGCAATGCGCAGCGAGCGCGAGCGCGCCGGCGAGGATTCGAGCGGCGATTGCAGGGTTTTTTGTCATGAGTGTTGGCAGGAATTCCGCGGCGCGCGGTCAGTCAGCGCATATCGTAGTACAGGGTCTCGTTGCGGCCCTGGCGCTGCACGTCCACGAGCACGCGCTGAGCGGTGCCGAATTGCTGATAGAGACGCATCACGTCGTCCATGTTGGTGAGCGGCTGGCCGTTGACGTTGCGGATCACGTCGCCCGGGCGCAGGCCGAGCTTTTCGTACAGGCTTCCTGCCTGGACCTGGCGCACCAGGAACCCGCCATCCGGGTTGGGCACGATCAAGGCTTGGTTGAGGAATTCCGGCCGGCCGAGCTGCTGCTGCAATTGCCGTCGGTCGACGAGCTGCCGATCGGTGCCGACCGATTGAACGATCGGAGGCACCGCGGCGGCGGCGGCTCCGTCGGCGTCCTTCATGAACACCGCTTCGCGCACGCCGTTGCGGACGATCACGATGCGATCGCGTTGCGTCATATTCAGGTTGCTGGGCGCGACACTCGCTTCGACTGCAGGGCTCCTCGGGGCGGCGCGCCCGAAAAGCTGCACGCTGCCGAGCCCGCGCAGATCGGTGAGATCGGCGCCCCCGGAGCGCGCCACCGCGGGCGAGGCCGGCTGGAGCACGCGCCAAGTCCCCTGCGCCAGCGTCCAGCACAGCAGGAGCAGGGCCGCGACCGTCGCTAGAGCGGGTATCGCGCGGTGAGAGAGCACGGCCTGGATCCGCCCGGCCGACCGAACAAGGCGCTGCGCGACAGAAAGCGAGGATACCGTCATGGGTCGGGGCTCGTAGACACCTGATGAAAGCTTGCAGTTCCCGATATAAACCGTTCATCTTACACGAGAAGAAGCCTCCTTCGTCGCCTCCCGATCGGAGAGGGGGCGGCGGAAAGGAAAGCCGGACGCCGCGGTGTCATAATCCGAGAGGAATCGCCGAACGAGGCAAACCATGATCACTCCGCAAGCCGCGCGCATGCTCACGCGCTACAACGCCTGGGCAAACAAGCTCATCTTCGATGCCGTTGCCGGGCTGCCCGGGGACGAAGCGACGAAGGAACGGCAGAGCCTGTTCAAGAACATGGTCCATACCCTCAACCACAACTACGTGATCGACCTCATCTGGCAGGCTCACCTCGAAGGGCGCGAGCACGGTTTCGCAGCGCGCAACACCCCCGGGCACCCGCCGCTAGCCGAGCTGT
>VBCJ01000148.1 GCA_005884335.1 Betaproteobacteria bacterium
CTCCGAGGAACGAGGCGCAAGTATCGGCGTTGAACGTTGCGGTCGTGATCGCTTCGCGGAACATCCGGATTCCCATGAGCAGATCCCGCGGAAGGGGAATGCTCTCTCCGGAACCCGGGAATCTCGGCACGCGCAGCTGCGAGAGTTCCTCTCCGTCGCGGCCGGGTCCCACGAGCTCGTCGCCCGAGGCCGATCCGTGGATCAGGACCAGACTCAAACTGGCAATGCCCGATCGAGCGAGAAATTTCATGAGATGCAAACGCGTTCGATCTCGGCATGCAGCGCTTTCGGCGACCCCTCGAGCACGGCCAGGCTGTGGGCCAGCAGAGCGTCCGCGGCGCCTTGGCCCAAAACCGGCCTGGTCACTCGGCGGAATTTTTCCGCGACCTGACCCTCGCCGAACGGACGCTCGGGATCTCCCGGAACGTGGAGCACGAGTTTCTCGCGTTTTCCGGACGGAACCGAAACGACGAGCTTCGCCGGCCAGGACTTCGGATAGTGGCGAAGGAGCTCCTCATCCGCCCTAACGCTGACCTTCGTCATGAAAGCCTGAATCCTTTCGGGAATCCCCTCCGGTGCCTGCTCGATATCGAGCGCGGCTTCTGGAGCCAGGGCCGCCACAGCCATCTGATAGGAGACACTCGTCAGATGCGAAGCGCGGTCGCCGGGGACGATTCCGTGATCGATCATACGCAAGTACGGCGGGGGGACGCTCACGACGAGATCCGTCATTTCCGAAGGCGCAATGCCGGACTCGATGATCTCCTTGAGCGCCTGGGTCGCGGCCATGGTCTGCTTCGCCGCGCACCAGGGTTTGAAGCTCACTTCGCTCGGCACCGGGCGATTATCCAGGAGCGCCGCCTGATTCGGCGAGAGGCCGTAGATCGAGGAGAAGAATTCTCCTTCGAAGATGCGCAGATCTCCGGTGAAACCGCTCTGCGCCGACAGCGCGGCGGTGACGCCCTCGCCCGCGGCGTTTCCGATCGCGAGCCAGCGCGAGGTCGTGTTGCCGCCCGGACGCCCGACCCCAGGCGAAGCGAGGACGAGCGCGATGCCGAGCGCGTGAGCCGCCTGCGTCTCCGTCAGACCCAGAAGACGCGCGGCCACTGCTGCCACGCCGAAGGGCGCCGCGAAGTATGTCGGCCAGATGCCGCGGTACAGAATCGAGGGTCCGTCCAGGCCTGAGCCCAGCCGGACCATCGCGTCGTAGCCGACCGCTATCGCTTGGGCGAGCGCCTCGCCCTCCCGGCCGAGCGAAGCGGCGATCGCCAGCGCGGAAGGTACTATCAAGGAGCCGGGCGTGGTGCCCGAAGCGAGGTGAATGTCGTCGATTTCGGAGAGGCGCGCGAGCGCACAGTGCGTGGCGACGCGATCGGGCATGGCATCGCGGTTCGCGCCGAACTTGACCAACGCGCGCCCTTCCGGTGTTGCGCTGCCGGCGATCCAGGCGCCCACGGTGTCCGCGACGTGGAGCCGCAGCGCCTCGCGCGGCGCCGCGCCGCCGCGGGCGACATGCGCGCCCAGTTGCTCAAGAACCGTCATGCTGCGCGGCCGAGTTTCCTCCGCAGATCGCGGGTCGCAGCCTGGTCGACCGAAAGATCTTCCCTCAGCGCCACTCCGTACAAGTCCCGCGCGGCGTCTTTCGACACGAATTCTTCGAGCACGTCCCAGCGCACGCGCTCCGGGTCGCGCTCGAGCGGTTCTCCCCATCCGCCGCCGCCTCCGGTGCGCACGACGACTTCGGAATTCGCGCTCACCGGCTTGTGGCTGCCGTGCATCATGCGGTATTCGCTCTCGCCGGGAGCGCGCAGGTAATAGCCTCCGCTTTCGCCGGGTCCGCCGCCCCACAGGCCCCACGCGGGGCAGCCCCGGCGGTTCGCCCGCTCGAAATTCCATTTTCCGTCGACGAAGTTGCGCACTTCCATGTCGATGCCGAGTCCGCCCCGGAACTTGCCCGCGCCTGCGGAATCGCGCCGCAGCGCGCGCGCCTTTACCAGCACCGGGCACTTCATCTCGATGCCCTCGATCGAGCCGTTGCGCACGTCGCCCTGACAGACGGAGACCGTCGCCGATTCCCCGTCCTCGAACGGACGCCCGCCCCAGCCGCCGCCTTCGATGCTCTGCACCACGAAGCGCCGCCTGGATTGCGGGTGAACGCCGAAGAACACCACCGATCCCCCGAGGAGCCCGTGGTGCGCGGCCGGAATCCTGTCGGGCATCGCCTGAGCGAGCGAGCTGATGATGGTCTCGACCACCGTCGGAACGAAGATGCTCCAGCCCGCCATCGGCGCGGGGTAGCGTGCCATCATGATGTTGCCTTCTGGGATGATCACCTCGAGCGCGCGAAACGAGCCCTCGTTGACCGGGGCTAGCGGCGCTGTGATCGCTTTGTAGGCGACGCGCGCGCCGGCGGCGTGGATGCGCACGCGTTCGTCCGGCGTGACGCCGTCGTCGTCGAAGAACGACTCGGCTTCGTAAACGCCATCGGTGAGTTTTGCGACGAAGTTGCGGCACTGGGTCTCGGTTTCGTCGAAGATGCGCGCGATGGCCTTGAGTATCGTGCCCCCGCCATACTTTCGGAAGAGCTCGTCCAGCCGCCGGATCCCCAGCTTGCACGAGGCGATCTGCGAATTCATGTCGCCGAGCGAGGATTCCGGAAAGCGGATGTTGTCGCGGATGACGCGGCAAAGCGTCTCGTCGAGCCGGCCGCCGTCGTGGATCTTGAGCTGGTCGAGCTGCAGGCCTTCCTGCCAGGGGTCCGGCACCTCGGGCCCCGCGCCGAAGCCGGTGCTCGTCCCGCCCACGTCGATCCAGTGCGCCCGCACCATCGAGAACGCGAGCAGCTCGCCCTTGAAGAAATACGGGACATAGATCACGACATTGTTGAGGTGCTGTCCGGCCACCGCCTGGTGGTTGGTGATGAGGACGTCGCCCGGCTTGAAACCCTTCCTGCCGTAGCGCTTCACGGCGTCGGTGATGATGACGCCCAGGTCCGCGACGAAATGGGAAACGCCCCCGACGTTCTGGCTGATCAGCTCTCCGTCGAGGTTCACCAGAGCGGTACAGAAGTCGCGCACCTCGTAGATCATCATGTTGTAGGACGTGCGCTGCAGGTCCGCCGCCATCTCGTTGGCGATCGCGGGCAGCGCGTTGCGGATGACTTCGAGAGTCACCGGATCCAGTTTCGTCCTCACGCCGCACCTCTCACCGAAATGAGGAGCTCGCCGGTCCTCGCGACGCTGCAAACGTCGCCTTTGAAAAGCACCGTGGTCGTTCCGTGCTCGCGCACCAGAGCCGGCCCCGAGAGGCGCGCGCCGGCTCCGAGCTCCTCGCGCCGGTATACCGGACAGGATACCGGACGGACCGAATCGCCGAGATGCACCTGCATCTTTCGAAAGGCTTGGGCCCGGCGCTTCGCAGAGAGGCGGGGGAGCGTCATGGTCGCGCGCTTGCCGATCACGGCGAGCCGGATATTGACGATTTCGACCGGTTCATCCGGAGAATGGTGCGCGTAGCGCTGATCGTAGAGCCGGTCGAACGCCGTTCTGATGGCGCGGCGATCGCCTGCCCTGATCTGGCTCGCGCCGACGGGAACGGAAAGGGTGAATTCCTGCCCGACGTAGCGCAGATCGAGATGGATCCTGCGTTCCGTGCCTTTCTTGCTCGCGAGCGCGGAGGCCGATTCAGCCGCCATCTCCTCCACCGTCCTTTCGAGCCGCCTGAAATCGGCGCCGTCGAGATCGGCGTAGAAGGTGCGGATGAAATCGTGGCGCTCGTCGGCCGCAAGCATGCCGAGCGCCGAGAAATGCGCTGGGTAGAGCGGCACGATCACCTTGGGTATGTGCAGCTCGCGCGCGATCGCCATCACGTGCAAAGGTCCCGCGCCGCCCGAGGCGACCAGAGCGAAGTCGCGCGGATCGTAGCCCTTCGCGACCGAGACCTCGCGCACCGCGAGCGACATCTTGGAGACCGCGATGTCGACGATGGCCTGCGCCGCGGCCGCCGCGCTCATCTTCAGCGGATCGGCGATCTTCCCCACGATGCCCTGGGCCGCGGCCTTCGCGTCGAGCACCATCTGCCCGCCGAGGAAATCCTCCGGATCGAGCCGCCCCAATACGAGATTCGCGTCGGTGATCGTCGGCTCGGTTCCCCCGCCGCGATAGCATATCGGGCCGGGATCGGCGCCCGCGCTCTGCGGGCCGACCTTGAGCGCGCCGATCTCGTCGATCCAGGCGATGCTGCCGCCGCCCGCGCCCACCTCGACCACGTCGATCACGGGCACCATGACCGGGTGGCCGCTCGCGTATCCGCCAACGTAGTAGCCCGGGGCCATCGTGGGCTCGCCTTCGCGTATCAAGCTCGCCTTGGCGGTGGTGCCGCCCATGTCGAAGGAGATCACGTTGGCGAGGCCCAGCGTGCGTCCCGTTTGCGCGGAGGCGATGATCCCGCCGACCGGCCCGGATTCCATCATCGCCACCGGACGCTGGGTGGCGACCTCGGGCGTCATCACGCCGCCGTTCGACTGCATGATCGTCAGATCGCCGCGAAAACCGATCTGGGCGAGGCTAGCTTTCAAGCTGCGGACGTACCCGCCGACCTTCGGACCGATGTACGCGTTGACCACCGTGGTGGAGGTTCTTTCGAATTCCCGGTATTCGCGCAGTATTTCGTGGGAAAGTGAAACGTAGGCGCCTGGCAGGGCCCGGCGCACGATCTCGCCTGCCGCGCGCTCGTGCTCGGGGTTGACGTAGGAGTGCAGAAAACAGACGGCAACCGCTTCCACTTTTTCGTCGGCCAGGCGGCGGCAGGCTTCCTCGAGGCTCGCGTGCTCCAGCGGTTCGAGCACCTCGCCCGAGGCGAGCATCCGCTCATCGATCTCCCGGGTCAGGTGCCGCGGAACGAGCGGCCGGTGCCGGCGGAAAAAAAGGTTGTAGGACTCGGGGCGGTTGCCGCGGCCGATGGAGTACACGTCTCGCGTGCCGCGGGTGACGATGAGCCCGGTTTTCGCGCCTTTTCTCTCGATCAAGGTGTTGATGGCGGTGGTCGAGCCGTGGATCAGCTCGCTGATCACCGCAAGGTCCACGCCGCTCTTGCGCAGGCAATCGACGATGCCCTGCACCAGCTGAGCGGGCGTAGTGAGGCTCTTCGCTTGCGCGAAGCGGCCGGTGGCTTCGTCGAAAGCCATCAGGTCGGTGAAAGTCCCACCGATATCGATCGCCACCAGCAACAGGTCCGCCCCTCCTCGGGAGTGCCCAAACGGTATCATGGAGCGATGAACAAAGTCGACGCCAAACGCCGCTGCCCATGGTGTCTGGGAAGCGAAAAGTATCTCCGCTATCACGACGAGGAATGGGGAGTCCCGGTCCACGACGATCGGAGACTGTTCGAGTTCCTGATCCTCGAAGGCGCACAAGCAGGACTCTCATGGTCGACGATCCTCAACAAACGCGACAACTACCGCAGGGCCTTCGCCCGGTTCGACCCTGCAAAGGTCGCGCGCTTCGGAGTACGCGACGTGGAGAGATTGATGGCCGATGCCGGCATCGTGCGCAACCGCCTCAAGATCGAATCGGCGATCGGAAACGCCCGGGCCTTCCTCGGAGTGCGGCGGGAATTCGGCTCGTTCGACGCCTATCTGTGGGGCTTCGTGGACGGACGTCCGCTGCAGAATCGCAGGCAGAGCATGAAGCAGGTGCCTGCCCGTACGCCGGTATCGGACGCGATCAGCGAGGACCTGAAACGTCGCGGCTTCCGTTTCGTCGGCTCGACCATCGTGTACGCCACCATGCAGGCGGTTGGAATGGTCAACGACCATCTGGCCGCTTGTTTTCGACGCGCCCAGCTGGCGGCTCTCCCAAGACCCGGTTCTTCGGCTAAACTCCGGAGAGAAAGTGAATAGCCTGGGGAGATCGATGCTGCGTTTCGCCGTTTTGGCCGTGCTCGCCTGTCTGCCCGGCATGAGCGCCCATTCTCAGGAAGGCGATCCGGACGGCACCGTGACACTGGTGGCGACACCGCGTCTGGTCGATCCGAACTACCGCGGGGCGGTGCTGCTTGCCGTGCCCGTCGACAACAACCGGCACGTCGGCGTCATTATCAATCGCCCCACCGGACGCTCGCTCTCGACCCTGTTCCCCGAGCACGCCCCCTCCAAGCTCGTGCGCGATCCGGTGTACTTCGGCGGGCCGATGCTGCCCCAGGCGATCTTCGCGGTGGTCCACACCGACCACACGCCCGGCCCAGGATCGATCCGGATGATGAAAGAGCTGTTTCTCGCAATCCAAGGCGCGGTCGTCGACCACATCATCGAGGAGACGCCCAACGAAGCGCGCTACTACGTCGGCTATGTCGCCTGGCGGCCGGGGGAGCTGCGCCAGGAGGTCGACCGGGGATTGTGGTACGTGCTCGAGGCCGACCCCGAGCTCGTGTTCCGCAAGGATCCGGCAAGACTCTGGGAAGAGCTGCTGCGGCGTGCGCGGGCGGTGACCGCCTGGACCCCCGGATGAAGCGCTCGTGCCGAGCCGCTCTTTTCGCGTTTCTCGTCGTCGCGACGGCCGCCTACGCGCAAGGCTCGTCCAGGACGCATTTCCTCATCGCAAGACCCGGGATGCCCGACCCGAATTTCCGGGAAACGGTGGTCCTGGTCACCCACGAGGAAGGCGCGGAAGCAACCGGCGTCATCATCAACCGGCCGACCAACCGCTCGCTCGCCGAAATGTTGCCGAGCGAGCGCTTCAAACCCTTCAAGGAGCCGATATTCTTCGGCGGGCCCGTGGCGCCTCAAGGCTTGTTCGCCGTATTCCAAGCTGACAAGTTTTCCGGCGCGGCCGTGACGATGCTTCCGGGGCTGTACCTCGCGGTCGTGCCGGACTCGATCGACGCGCTGCTCAACAACCCTCCGCCGAAGATCCGC
>VBCJ01000149.1 GCA_005884335.1 Betaproteobacteria bacterium
CATCCGTCGGCGCTGCTCGTTTTCCACACGATCTCGACTGCGATCAACGTATACGGACATCTGGGATACGAGGTCTACCCGAGTGGATGGCCGCAACACCCGCTGGGGCGCTGGATCAATACTTCGGTGGCGCACAATGCTCACCACGACCAAGCGCGCTACAACTACGGCTTCTATTTCCTGTTCTGGGATCGATGGATGGGGACGCTCGATCCCTCCTACGAAGCGAAGTACCGACTGAGCCTCGCGCCGCGCCCGGCTTCCTAGTCGCGCAGCTCGAGCAGCACCGGCTGATGGTCCGAGGCGTCGGTCGCGCCGTTCACGACCACGTCCTCGACGCGGTGCGCGAGATCCTTCGTCACGAAAATGAAATCGCAGGCAAACGGCGGTCCGGGCCACTGCTCCTTGTCGTGTATGCCGATCGTCGGCGCGTGCGGCTTGCCTGGGTGACGCACTTGCCACGCGTCGCGGTAGGCGGGAACCCCGGGAGCGAGAGGAGACTGCAGGCGCCGGTGCAGCGCATCCTCCGGCGGGAAATTGAAATCCGCGGTGAGAATCGCTGAAGCCGGGCGCGGCATTGTTCGAAACGGACCGCTCTCCTTCACTGGCGCCCGTGCGGCCGCGTGGCCAGCGGCCTCCATCTGCAGCTCACGCAGCGCCTCGACCTGGGCTGCGCGCTGCTTCGCAGAGTAGTACTCGAGGTGCGTCGTCGTCACGCGCAAGGGCCCGGAACGCGCCTCGAGCACGACTTCGACGGCCGAGCGCTGCATGCTGGTCACCGAAGGATCCGCCGGCCACGGCAGAAGGCGCCGGAACACCTGCAGGACCGGAAGGCGCGTGATGATCGCGTTGCCGAATTCGCGCCGCTCCCCTCGCGGCGCCGGACCATCCGTGGCCACGCCCTTCACGACGCTGTAGCCGGGGAACAGCCGCGCGAGCGCCGCGTACTGGTTCTCGCCCGCGCTTCCCGCGAGGTCGGGGTAGTTGCTCGCGATCTCCTGCAGGCACAGCACGTCGAAATCGGCCGCGACAGAAACGCGAAAGGCCGGCAAACGCCGGCCTTTCGCTGCCGCCCCGCGATGTACTGCTCGTCAGTCGTCGTCCTCCTCGCGCTCGAACCGCAGCAGGTTCGCTTCCGCCCTGCCGGAGAAGTTCTCGATCCCGACCACCATCACGCCGAGCGCTGGCGTGGCGGCGAACTCGGTCGGATTGATCGTCAGCGGCACCGAGGCGCGGGAGCGCGGTCCCACCACGGCGAACGCACCGGTGCTGACCGCATTGTTGAACGCGTTGAACCTGCCTGCGGTTGCCGCGATGGTCCCGTCCGCGTTCTCACCGAGGAAGTCGAAGTCGCCGGTGAACCCGTCGAACCCCTGGGCGGCATAGGCGAAGCGCGGGCTCGACGCCTTGACGCCCGCGTCCACAGCCACGATGGGCATCAGGATCGTCGACTCGTTGGTGGGCGCCGTGGCAGCGAAGACCACGGTCTGCTTCACCAGGACCGCCGGGCTCTTCGACAGGTGGAAGATGTTGACGCGCACGCGGCCGCTCGTCAGGCCGACGCTCACGACCGCGAAGTCGAACTTCCCGTCGCCGTTCACGTCGAGGAGGATGTCGTACTCGTTCAGGACCGGCGTGGTCCAGGGATGGAAGACGTTCACCGCGAACACGAGGAGCTTGACGGGGCTGGTCCCTGGGAGGCCCAAAAGGTTGGCGGGAACGTCGAACGACTGCACGCCCACGGCGCGCAGCCCGGCGGTGGACGCCTTCTTGTTCTTCCCGCGAAGGCCCCAGGCGTAGAAGTCGGCCGTCCCGGTCACCGCGTCCGAGTGGTTGCGAACCTCCGCCGTCGTGCTCGGGCTCGCGGGGCCGAAATTGCCTGACGCGAACTTCGCTTCCACCTCCGCCCGGGCCCGCGTGACGAGGAAGTACGGCACGGCGAGCGAGGCGCCGCCATACCCGCTCGCGCTTGTCGGGTTGAACGTGACGAGCCCGGATGCCTGGCGGAAGGCTCCTGACCCGGCAGGTCCGGAAGTCCCCGATGCGCTGCCGGCGGTCGCGGCCGGGACCTTCAGCCGGACGCGCACCTCGGCGCTCTCACCTCGATGCAGCGTGACGCTCGACGGGGAGACCGTGACCGAATGGGGCGAGTTCAGCGAGGTGGCGGGGTTCGTCGTGCTGGCCCCCTGAATGACCGACGCCGTGAAAGTCTGCGTTGAGGACCCGAGGTTCTGCACCCGGATCTGCTCCTCGCCGGAGAAGTCGCGAGAGAACTCGGCCACGCCGAAGCTGACGTTGCCAGCGTCCCTCGTCCCGCGCGCGACCACCGAGGTGCGCGTGGCGGCGAACGGCTGGACGAGCCCGGAGCCGCCCAGTTTCGGCTGGAAGCCGCCGAGCTGCGACGCATCGGCCGTGTTGGCAATCGCCAGCCGGACGCTCTCCGCATCCCAGTCAGGGTGAGCCTGAAGCGCCAGCGCCGCCACTCCGCTCACGTGCGGCGTCGCCATGGACGTGCCGGAAAGGCGTACGCCGAGATTGCCGGTGCCGATCGCCGTGGACAGGATGCTCACGCCGGGCGCGGTCACGTCCGGCTTGAGGAAGCTGTCCAGGTTGCGCGGACCGCCCGAGGTGAACCCTGCGAACCGCTTGAAGCCCGGGTTCGCGAGTTCGGCGGCCGCGAGCGTCGTGCTGGCGGCGGCGATCACGGCGCGCGCGTCGGTGCTGAGCACGCTCTGCGAGTTGCCCCGCACACCGAGGAACGGGATGGTGACGATCTTGCCGTTGGCCGGATCGAAGATGTCGCCTTCGAACACGCCGAAGGTCGGGTCGTTGTTGATCAGCACCACGGCCGCGGCTCCGTGCCGCTGGCCGAAGATGGCGCGATCGACCCGGGCGCAGACGCCGCGGAGGGCCACGACGAGCTTGCCGGTGATCTTCGCCGGGTCGTACTCCTTCTCTTCGCAGCCGAGGGACACTCCCTCCGCTCCGGTATTCGCCGTATCCGGAAGCACGAAGATCGACAGCGAGCCGCTGGGCAGCGCCGCGGCGTTGTCGTTCTGCGCCGACAGCTTCGTGCCCGTGTTCAGCGTGACCGTCGCGCCCGGAAACGTCGCCGTCGAATCCATCGCCGCCGCCGCGAGGGTCTTGTCACCCGCTGCCGGCGAACCCAGGAAGTACACGCTCTGGCCGGCGTTGCCGGCCGCCGCCACCACGATCAGACCGGCCTCGGCTGCGTGCTCGGACGCCTCGGCATCCGCCGTGTCCTCGGGGCCGAAGTCCGCACCGAGCGACATGCTGATAATCTGCATGCCGTGCTTCACGGCCCAGTCGATGGCCTCGACGACGACGTCGGTCGAGCCCACGCATCCGAAGACGCGCACGGCGTAGACGTCCGCCAGCGGCGCAACTCCGGGCCCGATGCGGAACTTCACGTTGGGAGTGTTCGCGTCGTACGGCCCCCGGAACGTGGTTCCGTCGTCCTTGACGCCGAACCCCGCCGCGGTGCCCGCCACGTGGCTGCCGTGGCCGTTGCAGTCGAGCGGGTTGTCATCGGGAACCGGCGTGTTGTTCTTCGGATCGGACGCATTATAGTTGTCGCCCACCAGGTCGGTGCCGCCCTTCACCTTCGGCGCATTGGGACCGAACAGCGCCGGGTTGGCTGGCTTCGTGCTGTTGGCGAAAGCGTCGTTGAACGCCGCGACGGTGCCGGGACCGCCGAAGTTCGCGTGCGTGTAGTCGGCCCCGGTGTCGAGGATGGCGAGCTTGATGTGCTCGCCGTGAAAGGCGGGCGAGCCGCCCCAGACGGCCGGCGCGCCGATGAACGGCACGCTCACCGCGTTGACCGGCTTGTAGATCAGGACGGGCTTGATGCCCACCACCCCCGGCAACGCCGCCAACGAGGCGAGCTGGTCACGCGTCGCGCGCACCTTGATGCCGTTGATGGCATGCTGAAGCTTCGCCACCACGGTACCTCCCATGGCCTCGATCGTCGGGGTGATCGCGTCCTGCTCCCGGCGCAGGTTGTCGGCGATGGACCGTCGCTCGGGCTCGGAAATCTGCTTGCCCGGGGCCCGGCTCCGGACCACGGCCACGGGATCGCCGGCCATCTTGAGGAACACGGTTACGGACTGCGTCGCGAGGGACACGTCGCGAATCGGCTGACCGTCCGGTGCGAGCTCGAAACGCTGCGCAGGGCTCATCTGCGCAAGGGCGATCGAGCTTCCCAGAATGCCAGAAAAAAGGAGCGCAAGCGCCGCTACTGCGCGAATTGATCCGAATCGCATATCCCCTCCCCAGTCGAGTGATAGGAAATTCACTGCCCGTTGCCGGCGTGCTGTGCCGATTGGCCAGCGCGCGTTCGACTGCCTTATTCCAGCGCTTTTCAGGCGGATCCGCAGCGGGCGTCAACCCGAATAATGCGCTGAACGCTCGAAGCAGGTCAAGCGCCGCCACGCTTCTTGCGCTCAGCTGATGTTGGAATAACGGAGGCCGATGAAGTGTGTCGGCCCCCATAGTCCGTCCTGATCATTTGCTGCGCTCGCTGAAACGTTTGTTACTATTACGATTTCTCGTAATGGGATTTTGAAAGGACGAGCGGTGAAAGGAAATCTTCCTGGCAGCGCTCTGAGGGCGGGATTCGCGTGCGCAGCGTTCGTCCTCGCGCAAGCAGCGCTCGCCCAGCGCTTGCCGCTCGAGCGCATCAAGCTCCCGCCCGGCTTCGAGATCAGCGTCTTCGCCGACAGAGTTCCCGATGCGCGCTCGCTCGCGCTGGGCAAGAACAACGTGCTCTTCGTCGGCTCCCGCGCCGACCGCGTATACGCCGTGCGCTATCGCGACGCGAAGGTCGTGCAGGTCATCACGCTCGCCTCGGGCCTGCGGGTGCCGAACGGCGTGGCGCTCAAGGACGGAGCGCTCTATGTCGCCGAAGTGAACCGCATCCTGCGCTTCGACGATATCGAAGCGCAGCTCGACGCGCGGCCGAAATCCGTAGTCGTCACCGACCGCTATCCCCGCGAGACGCACCACGGCCTGAAGTTCATCCGCTTCGGCCCCGACGGCCGGCTGTACGTGCCCGTCGGCGCGCCGTGCAACATCTGCGATCCCGATCCGGCGCGCTACGCGCTCATCTCCCGGATCCAGTCCGACGGGTCGGGCTACGAAGTGTTCGCGCACGGCGTTCGAAACTCGGTGGGATTCGACTGGGATCCGCGCACCAAGGAATTGTGGTTCACCGACAACGGCCGCGATCTGCTGGGCGACGATCTGCCCTCCGACGAGCTGAACCACGCGCCCAAGCCCGAGATGCACTTCGGTTATCCCTATTGCCATCAGGGCGACATCCCCGACCCGGAATTCGGACGCAAGCGCTCGTGCTCGGAATTCTCGCCGCCCGCGGTGAAGCTAGGGGCCCACGTCGCTGCGCTCGGGATGCGCTTTTACACCGGAAATCAGTTCCCGGCCGAGTACCGCAACAACATCTTCATCGCCGAGCACGGCTCGTGGAACCGTTCGAAGAAAATCGGCTACCGCGTCGCGCGCGTGGTCGTCGAGGGCGGCCGCGTGTCCAAGCACGAAATATTCGCCGAGGGCTGGCTGCAAGGCGAATCGGCCTGGGGCCGGCCGGTCGACCTCGAAGTCATGCCCGACGGATCGCTCCTCGTGTCGGA
>VBCJ01000005.1 GCA_005884335.1 Betaproteobacteria bacterium
TACGCGCACGTCGCGAAGCGGAAGAGAAAGGGCGCAGGGACGCCGAGGAGCGCGTGAGGCGCGAGGCGGAGGAGCGCGCCCGAAAAGAAGTCGAGGAGCGAATGCGCCGCGAGGAAGTCGAACGCCGCATGCGCGAGGAGCGGGAACAGGCCGAACGCAGGGCCCGCATCGAAACCGAGGCGCGCGCCCAAGTCGAAGCCGAGATGCGCGCCAGGCGCGAATCCGAGGAGCGCGCGCGCCGCGAGGAAGAAGAGCGACCCAGGCGCGAGGAAGAGCTGCGGCGCCGCGCGGAGCAAGAGGCGCGAGAGCGCCGGGAAACGGAGGATCGCGAAGCCCTTGAGCGCTCGCTGCGGGAGCAGGAAGAGAACGCGCGACGCGAAGCGGAGTACAGGGAGCGCGAGGAAGCGCAGCGCAGGGAAGAAGAGGAGCGCGCCCGCCGCGAGTCCGAGGAGGAAGCCCAGCGTGCCGAGGAAGAGGAGAAGCGTGCCGAGGAGGAGAAGCGTGCCGAGGAGGAGGAGAAGCGGATCCGCGAAGAGGAAAAAGCGCAGGCCAAGGCGGCTAAAAAAGCCCGCAAGGCGGCGAGGGCGAAAGAAAGGGCCGGAGAAAACGCAGGGCGGGGCGAAGAGGAGGCCCGGGACCCCAACGAAGCCTCGCTTTCCGCGCGGGAGATCTGGGCAAAAAGAAGGCCCGGCAGCCTCGCGAAGCAATTTGCGGCGATGTTGCTCCTGACCCTGGTCGTGGCGGTTGCCGCGCTTCCCTTTGTGCCCTTGGAATCCGGTCCGTACGAAAAGGCGGCGCAGGCATGGCTCGGGGAGCCGGTCAAGATCGGCACCGTCAACCTGACGCTGCTGCCGATACCGCAGCTGAAGTTCGAGAAAGTCGTGATCGGAAAACAGCACCCGATGCGTGCGGCTCTGATCAAGGCCGCCCCGGTGATCACCTCCCTTCTGGAGGATCCGATATCGCTCAAGAGTCTCGAGGTCGAAAACGCGACCTTCCCCCGGGAATTTCTACCCGCGCTGTTGCAGGACAAAGGCAGGCGCGGGTCGCTCGGGGTCCAGCGCATCTCGGCCAAGGGATTGAAGCTCGATATCCCTGAGCTTAATCTGCCGGCACTGGAAGTGAATGCAATTCTTTCGGACGGCGCTCTGCAATCGGTTGCGATTTTCAACGCCGAACGCAGGCTTTCGGTGAAGCTGCAGCCTCAGGGGGAGAGAGCGGGCATCGAAATCTCCGCGGACGCCTTCCCGTTACCCATTGGGTTGGATCTGACTCTCAGCGAGTTTCTGGCAAAAGGCACCGTGACGAAGGGCGAACTCGCGTTGAGCGAAGCGGAGGCGCGTGCATTCGGCGGGCGGCTGCTCGGCAACGTGCGCCTCAGATGGTCGAACGGCTGGAGCATGGAGGGCGAGTTCGCGGTGCGCCAGATGGATGCGGGGAAGATTGCCGCGCCGCTCCTCGCCGGAGGGACGCTCCAGGGCAAGGGCGTGTACTCCATGAAGGGGCTTCTCCCGGAAAGGATGATCCTGAACGCCCAGCTCGACGGCAATTTCACGATACAGAAGGGGTCGATCACCAACGTCGACATGACGCGCTTGCTCCAGGGGAGCAGCTCAGGCGGAGGAACGACGCTCTTTTCTGAGATGAGCGGGGGCGTATCCGCGGATGCCAATCGACTCCTCGTTCGCCAGATTCGAATGGCGGCGGGCCTCTTGAGCGCCGCGGGACAGGTGGAAATGGATCCCCAGAAAAACCTGTCCGGGCGGATGCAGATCGAAATTCGCGCCCAGAGCGTGCAGGCGCGCGCGGTGCTCACGGTTGCCGGCACTTTGCAGAATCCCCAATTCCGCCGCAGCAATTGAGTTAACAGGATCGAGGGTCCGGTATAATCGCCCTTTACCGGCACGCCTCATGTCGTTGATCCTCAAGCTACGCGGCAGCCGCGCCGTTTCCGCGTTCCGGCTCGACAAACTCAACTCCCGCCTCGCAACGATCCAACAATCGGTCCGGGCCGCCGCCGCCGAGCACTGGCATTTCGTCGAAGTCGACCGAGCGCTCGATACGCGCGAAACCGATGTACTGCAGCGCCTGCTCCAGTACGGCGAGCCCGCGCCGGCGGGCGAGGGCCGCATGCTGCTCAGCGTGCCGCGTTTGGGCACCATCTCGCCTTGGTCCTCGAAGGCGACCGATATCGCGCGCCGATGCGGTCTCGAGGCAGTACGCCGCATCGAGCGGGGAACGGCGTGGATTTTTTCCAGCAAACCCGCGTTCGACGGCCACCAGATCCTGGAGCTCATTCACGACCGCATGACCGAGACGGTGCTCGGCTCGCTCGATGAGGCGGAGGCGTTGTTCCGCCATTACGACCCGAGGCCGTTCGCGGTCGTGAAGGTACTGGCGGGCGGGCGCGCTGCGCTGGAAGACGTCAATATCGCCTTGGGACTCGCTCTCGCGCCCGACGAAATCGACTATCTGCTCGCGCACTATCGTTCGATCGGTCGCGATCCGACCGATGTGGAACTGACCATGTTCGCGCAGGCGAACTCGGAGCATTGCCGGCACAAGATCTTCAACGCCTCATGGATCATCGACGGGGTTTCGCAGGAGGAAACTCTCTTCGGCATGATCAAAACCACGCACGCGCGCAATCCCGGCGGGACGCTGGTCGCCTACGCCGACAACGCCGCGGTGATGGAAGGACGGTCGATCGCCCGTTTCTATCCGGGATCCGGGGGACGCTACGGCTACCGGGACGAGCTCACGCATACGGTGATGAAGTGCGAGACCCACAACCACCCCACGGCGATCTCGCCTTTTCCGGGGGCGGCGACCGGCTCGGGCGGCGAGATCCGCGACGAAGCGGCGACCGGCCGCGGTGCCAAACCCAAGGCGGGATTGTGCGGTTTCTCGGTATCGCATCTGTGCATCCCTGATTTCCAGCAAGCGTGGGAGAAGACCTCCGGAAGGCCCGACCGCGTCGCCTCGGCCCTGCAGATCATGCTCGAGGGACCGATAGGCGCGGCCTCGTTCAACAACGAATTCGGCCGCCCCAATCTCGCCGGTTACTTCCGCGCCTTCGAGATGGAAGCGGACGGAGTCGTCCGCGGCTACCACAAACCGATCATGATCGCGGGCGGTATCGGAAATATCAACGCGGCGCACGCCCACAAAAGCCCCGTCGCGCCGGGCGCCCTGCTGGTGCACCTGGGCGGTCCGGGAATGCTGATCGGGATGGGCGGGGGCGCCGCGTCGAGCATGGACACGGGCGCCAATCCCGAGAACCTGGACTTCGATTCGGTGCAGCGCGGCAACGCCGAGATGCAGAGGCGCGCCCAGGAGGTCATCGATCGCTGCTGGCAGCTCGGCGAGCGCAATCCGGTGCTTTCCTTTCACGACGTCGGTGCAGGCGGGCTATCGAACGCCCTTCCGGAGCTTGTCCATATCGCCGGGCGCGGTGCTAGGATCGATCTGCGCGCCGTGCCCAACGAAGAGCCCGGCATGACGCCGCGCGAGCTGTGGTGCAACGAAGCCCAGGAGCGTTTCGTGCTTGCCGTCGCCGCGGAGCGCGTCGGGGAGTTCCAGTCGATCTGTGAACGCGAGCGCTGCCCGGCGGCCGTCGTCGGCGTTGTGACCGATGATGGACGCCTGATCGTCGAGGACCGGCAGTTCCGGAACGAGCCGGTCGAAATGGAGCTGTCCGTCCTCCTCGGCAAGCCACCGCGCATGACGCGCGAGGTGCGGCGCCGCCGGCCGCACCCGGCCCCCCTCGCCCTTCAGGACGTGGCGCTAGCCGATGCATGTCATCGGGTGCTGCGGCATCCCACCGTCGCGCGGAAGACTTTTCTGGTGAGCATAGGCGACCGGACGGTGGGCGGACTGTGCGCGCGCGATCCTTTCGTCGGACCGTGGCAAACGCCGGTCGCCGACTGCGCGGTAAGCCTGATGGGTTTCAAGGAGACGAGCGGAGAAGCGTTCGCGATGGGGGAGCGCTCGCCGCTCGCGATCATGAATCCGGAAGCCTCGGGCCGCATGGCGGTGGGCGAGGCTCTCACGAATCTCGCGGCGGCTCCGGTCGGTGAGCTCAATCGAGTCAAACTCTCGGCAAACTGGATGGCTGCCGCGGGCCACGGGGCCGAAGACGCAGCCTTGTTCGATACCGTGCGCGCGGTGGCCCTCGATCTGTGCCCTGCGCTCGGAATCAGCATTCCGGTGGGCAAGGATTCCCTTTCGATGCGCACCGCCTGGGAAGAAGGCGGGAAGGCGAGAGAGGTGATCGCTCCCTTGTCTTTGATCGTGTCGGCATTTGCACCCTGCGAGGACGTGCGCCGGACGCTGACCCCGCAGTTGAGGACCGATTCCGGTGAGACGGAATTGGTTCTTCTGGATCTCGGGCGCGGACGCAACCGCCTGGGCGGCTCGATTCTCGCGCAGGTGTTCAGCCAGTGCGGCGACCAGGCGCCCGATCTGGAGGAGCCGAAACTGATCGCGGACTTTTTCGCCGCAATACAGGCGTTGAACCGAGAGGGCCTGATTCTCGCCTATCACGACCGATCCGACGGCGGCTTGTTCGCGACCGTGTGCGAGATGGCCTTCGCGGCCCATGTCGGCGTGACCGTGAACCTGGACATGCTCGCCTATGACGAAGCCGCTCACGACGTGGACGGCAACGAGCGCCGGCCCGACCTGATGCTCGGCCGCGACTTCGAACGAGTGCTCGCCGCGCTGTTTGCGGAGGAGCTCGGGGCCGTGATCCAGATCCGGACCTCCGACCGCGGCAAGGTGTTCGAGCGTCTCGCGGGACTGCCTGCGCACGTCATCGGCAGCTCGAATCCGCGCGATGAGCTGCGTTTCGTGCGCAACGCCAAGCCGGTGTTCGCCGCGCCGCGCGTGGAGCTGGAGCGTGCATGGTCCGAAGTGACTTTCAGGATGCAGCAACTGCGCGACGAACCCGACTGCGCCAGGGAGGAGTTCGATCGAATCCTCGATCGGGAGGATCCGGGCCTGACGGCCGTGTTGACGTTCGATCCGACCGACGACATCGCCGCACCCTTCATCGCGAAAGGAGTGAGGCCCAAGGTCGCGATCCTGCGCGAGCAGGGAGTCAACGGTCAGGTCGAAATGGCTGCGGCGTTCGATCGGGCCGGATTCGACTCGCACGACGTCCACATGAGCGACATCGCCGCGGGCCGGGTTTCGCTCGCCGGATTCAAGGGCTTCGCCGCGGGCGGCGGATTTTCCTATGGCGACGTGCTCGGGGCGGGCGCGGGCTGGGCGAAGGCCATCCTGTTCAACGAGCGCGCCCGCGATCAGTACAGCGCGTTTTTCGCGCGCAGCGACACGTTCGCTCTGGGTGCGTGCAACGGCTGCCAGATGATGAGCCAGCTCAAGGGACTGATCCCAGGGGCGGAGCATTGGCCGCGCTTCGCGAAGAACCGCTCCGAGCAGTTCGAAGCGCGCTTCGTCATGGTGGAGATCATGCCGAATCCGTCGATCTTTCTTTCAGGAATGGCCGGCAGCCGCATGGCGATCGCCACCGCGCACGGCGAGGGCCGCGCGGTCTTTGATTCGACCGAAGGAAAGGCGATCGTCGCATTGCGCTTCGTGGACAATCGCGGAGCCCCGACCGAAGCCTACCCGTTGAATCCCAACGGCTCGCCCGGAGGTATTACGGGGCTTACCACGGCGGACGGCCGTTTCACGGTATTGATGCCCCATCCTGAACGGGGTTTTCGCACGGTGCAGCAGTCTTGGCACCCGCAAGGCTGGGGGGAAGACAGCCCGTGGATGCGCATGTTCCGCAACGCGCGGACGTGGGTCGGTTGACTACTGTATCTTCGCTTTCGAACGCAGCTCGCCGACGAACTTCTGCACCTCCTGCTCCTGCATCCTCGAGAGCAGCTGCTGCTTGACGGTGTCGAAGGCGGGGAATTGCATGGTACGGACGTCATCGAGCTGGATGACGTGCCAGCCGAACTGGGTCTGTACCGGTGTTTCGGTGTATTTCCCCTTTTCCAGCTTCGCAAGCGCCTCGGCGAAAGGCTTGACGAAGGTGGCCGGGGTGTTCCAGTCGAGATCGCCGCCTTTGTCCTTCGAGCCCGGATCCTTGGATTGCTTGGCGAGGTCCTCGAACTTCGTCCCCTTCTTCAGCTGCGCGATGATTTCATTGGCCTCGGTATCCTTGTCGACCAGGATGTGGCGGGCCTTGTATTCCTTGTCGCCGCGCGACGCCTTGGCCTTGTTGTACTCCGCGAGCATCTCCTCGTCCTTGACGGGGTGCGTCTTCAAATGGTCCTGGACGATCGCCTGAACGAGCACCTGCTGGCGCAGCAAGTCCAGCTGTGTGCGCACGTCGGACGTTTTTGCGAAACCTCTGCGGTCCGCTTCCTGCGCGACCACTTCCTGCGTGATGAGGTTGTCGAGAATCGCCTTGCGCGCCTGCTCGTTGTCGGGCTGGCCCTGGTTTGCGCGCTGTTTGGCGATGAAGTCCAGACGAGACTTGGGAATGGGTTTGCCGTTGACGGTCACCGGTTTGAGAGCAGGGGCCTTCTGCGCGGCTGCCTGCGCCCAGATGGGCGTCGAAACGCACAGAGACAGCGCGGCAAGGAGGCTAGCCGAACGTAAAAACATGATGGTTCCTTCGTTTTGAAAGTGAAATCATAACTCATCCGGAGTGAGGGCTTGAATTGCGAGCGCGTGGATTTCGCGCTGCATCAGGGGCCCGAGCACCTCATAGATCATCCGGTGCCGCGTGATTTGGTCCTTGCCGGAGAAACGGGGCGAGACGATGGTCAGGCGAAAGTGGCTCCCGCCGGCTTTTGCGCCCTCGTGGCCGGCGTGCCGCTCCGATTCGTCCAGAAGATCGAGAGACTGCGGCTCGAGCGCAGCCAGCCGCTCACGGATCGCCTTGGACAGATCCATCAGCTCGAGGCGTCCTTCTCCTCGACGTGGCGGGCGAGAAACAGCGCCTGCAGCACGACGAACACGAGCATCAGACCCATCCCGCCGAAAAGCTTGAAATTGACCCAGGTATCGGTGGGGAAGTTGTAGGCGACGAGCAGATTGGCCGCTCCCATGAAGGTGAAGAAGCCCACCCAACTCCAGTTAAGGCGGGTCCAGACGCCGTCGGGCATGCGCACCTGCTCGCCCAGCATCGCGCGGACGAGATTTCTTCGGAACAGCGACTGGGCCACGGCGATGACGGCGCCGAACAGCCAGTAGAGGACGGTGGGCTTCCACTTGATGAAGGTCTCGTCGTGCAGCGCAAGGGTCGCCCCGCCGAACACCACGATAATGACAAGGCTGATCCACATCATCGTATCCACCCTTCGGCGCTTCCATTTCAGCCAGCCGATCTGCAAGAACGTCGCGGCGATGGCCACCGCGGTCGCCGTATAGATGTCGAAAAGCTTGAACGCGACAAAAAACAGAGCGACGGGGAACAAGTCGAAGAGCAATTTCATTGCGCCATTATACGGACCTCTCGCGAGAACGATGGGGACGGGGTTATACTTCCGCATCGGTCCCATCCGGAGTCAGGCGTCTGCGCCCCCCAAAGGAGACAAATATGGCCGAACCCCATATCGCGCAGAAATCCCCGTACGCGGTCGAGCTCGCCCCAGGCGATTATTGGTGGTGCCGCTGTGGGGGTTCGAAAAGCCAGCCGTTTTGCGACGGCACCCATAAGGGCAGCGAGTTCGCGCCGGTGAAATTCGGGGTGGCTAAGGCCGAAAAGCTCTGGCTGTGCGGCTGCAAGCATACCCGCAACCCCCCTTTTTGCGACGGCACCCACAAGACGCTCTAGCCCGCCGGTTTCACCCTATTTCTTTGTGGCCGTCCAGCGGCCTTCCGCGCCGCCGTCGGTGCGGAACGAGCCCTCCATGGTGCCGCCGGTGACGCGCCCGGTGAAGTCGCGGCGCACGCCGTGATTGTCCACGTAGGCAAAGCTGATCCTGAATCCGGAGAGGCGCGGCTCGCGCAAGCCCGCGAGGATCGAACCCAGGTAGGCCACGCCCTCGACTTTCTGGAACCTCTGGTCCAGGTTCAAGCTGAGCTTTTCCGAACCGCCCGCGCCCGAGAGTTCCATTGCCCAGCGGCCCGCGACGCTTGCGGGCACGATCCACAGATAGACGCGCCTGCCGTCCACATCGGAGGATTCGTCCGCCTCCCAGTCTTCCATGTTGAAGGCGTGCGCAACGACGCGGGTTCCCGGCCGCATGGCCAGGATCTGCGGCCGCAGCTTCATGTTGATCGACGGTAGAAGATACATGGTCAGCACGGTTGCCTGGGTGAAATCGCTGACGAAGATGTCGCCCTGGACGATTTGTGCCTTGCCCAGGACCCCGGCCGCCTGCGCATTGCGCTGGGCGTGCGCAACCATGTCGGGGTTGTATTCGATGCCGAGCGAGCGGGCGCCGAACTTCTTCGCCGCGGCGATTGCGATCTTGCCGTCGCCGGCGCCGAGATCGACCACGTAGTCCTCCGGCTTCGTCTGCGCCATGTTCAGCATGCGTTCGACGACATCGTCCGGTGTCGGCACCCACACCACGTCCTTGCCTTGCTGGCCGACGTGGGGTTTGAAGTCCTTTTGTTGGGCGTACGCGGCGCTCGCTGTGACGAGCAGGGCCGCAGCGAACGCCGACAGGATGCCCTTTGGAATTGCACGCAACATATCGTCCTCTTTCTGTTTGAGTGGGAATTCAGTGTGCGGGAAAAACGACCCGGCCAACACCGCGCGGGCGAAGTTTATTCCGTATCCTACAGCGCTTCGGCGGCGTGGTCGGCGAGGCGCGAGCGCTCGCCGCGCTGCAGGGTCACGTGCCCCGAGTGCGACCAGCCTTTCATGCGGTCGACGACGTAGGTCAGTCCGGAGCTGCCCTCGGTGAGGTAGGGGGTGTCGATCTGCGCGATGTTGCCCAGGCATACCACCTTGGTGCCGGGGCCGGCGCGGGTGATCAGGGTCTTCATCTGCTTGGGCGTCAGGTTCTGGGCCTCGTCGATGATGAGATACTTGTTGATGAAGGTGCGGCCGCGCATGAAATTGAGCGACTTGATCTTGATTCTCGATCGGATCAAGTCGCGCGTGGCGGCCCGGCCCCACTCGCCCGCCTCGTCGTCGGTCTTGTTGAGGACGTCGAGATTGTCCTCGAGAGCTCCCATCCAGGGGGTCATCTTTTCTTCCTCGGTGCCCGGGAGAAAGCCGATGTCTTCGCCGACCGGCACCGTGACACGGGTCATGATGATCTCGGAGTAGTGCTTGGTCTCGAGGGTCTGCATGAGGCCCGCCGCGAGGGTGAGCAGCGTCTTGCCCGTTCCGGCCTGGCCGAGCAGGGTCACGAAGTCGATTTCCGGATTCATGAGCAGATTGAGCGCGAAGTTCTGCTCGCGGTTGCGCGCAGTGATACCCCAGACGTTGTTCTTGCCGTGCGTGTAGTCGCGCACGGTCTCGAGCACTGCGGTCCGGCCCGAGATTTCTTTGACCACGGCGAGCAGCGGACGCCCGCCTTCCTGGTGGACGAATTCGTTCACCAGCAGTTCCTGGCAGAGCGGCCCGCGGATGCGATAGTAGGTGCGGCCGTCGCGTTTCCACGATTCGATGTCCCGGCCGTGGTGATCCCAGAAATCCGCCGGCAGCTCGCGAACTCCGGTGTAGAGCAGGTCGGTGTCCTCGAGCACCTTGTCATTGAAGTAGTCCTCCACGGTCAAACCCAGCGCCCGCGCCTTGATGCGCATGTTGATGTCTTTCGACACCAGGGTGACCTGGCGCTCGGGATCGCGCTTTTGAAGGTAGATCACGACGCCGATGATGTGATTGTCGGTCTTGCCGATCGGGAGATTGGCGGGAATGTGACCGTTGATCGCCTCGGTCTGCAGGAACAGGCGCCCCCTCGCGTTGTCGGCCTCGTGGCGCCTGAGCGGGATCCCTTCCGCTATGGGCGTCTTGGCGTGGCTCACGATGTCGTCCAGGAAGCGGCTCGCCTGGCGCGCGTTGCGGGCGATTTCGGAGATGCCGCTCTTGTTGTTGTCGAGTTCCTCGAGCGTCATGATCGGAAGGAAAACGTCGTGCTCCTCGAAGCGGAACAGGCTCGTCGGATCGTGCATCAGCACGTTGGTGTCCAGAACGAAGAGCTTCGCTGCGGACTGCCGGGGTTCGGTGCGGGGGCGGCGGGAAGGCACGGATTTGCGCGATGCTTCGACTGCGGGCGCGGAACCGACTTGCTGGTCAGACGGTTTTAACAAAATCGAGCACCTCCTGGGCGTGGCCGGGAACCTTGACTCCGCGCCATTCGCGCCGGAGAACGCGGTCGCGGTCGAGCACGAAGGTGCTGCGCTCGATACCGCGCACCTTCTTGCCGTACATGTTTTTCATCTTCATGACCCCGAACTGTCCGCAGACTTTCTCGGTCTCGTCTGAAAGGAGCTCGAAGGGAAAGCCCATCTTGGCCTTGAAGTTCTCGTGCGACCTGAGGCTGTCGCGTGAGACGCCGAGGACCGCGCATCCTGCCTTCTGAAATTGGGGGTAGAGATCGCGGAACTGTGCGCCTTCGTTGGTGCAGCCCGGGGTGTTGTCCTTCGGGTAGAAATAAAGGACGAGCAGCTTGGATTTGACCGCCGAGAGCCGGAACTCCTTGCCGCCGGTGGCGGGCAGCACGAAGTCGCTTACTGCTTTGTTGGCCATCCAGATTGCGCACCCTTATAGGCGCCATTGTCGCCCGAATTCAGAAGCGAACGCAAGTTCCATGCTTTCAGTAGCTTATGAAAGGAATTTACCCAGTTCCCCTAACAATTCCACGGGCGCTTCCTCCGGGATGTAATGGCCGCAGTCCAAGCTCCGTCCCTGCACGGTTTCGGCCCGCTCGGCCCAGTCGGCGAGGGGGGAGAAGCAGCGGGCCACCGTTCCGTGTTTGCCCCAGAGAACGAGCAGCGGCGCGAGCACCTTGCGGTCGATGTCGGCCTCGTCGTGCACGAGGTCGATCGATTCGGCCGCGCGGTAGTCCTCGCAGCTCGCGTGAATCGTCGCCGGATCGCGAAAACATCGCCGGTACTCGGCAAGCGCCGCGGGCGCGAAAGCCTTGAGGCCCGCGTGGCGGGTTCCCATGTGGCTCTCGATGTAGAAAGCCGGATTGGCGCCGATCAGGGTCTCCGGAATCGGCTCCGGCCGCAGCAGGAAGAACCAGTGGTAGTAGGCCTTGGCGAACTCGCGGGAGACTCGGGCGTACATCGTGCGCGTGGGCACGATGTCGAGTACGGCGAGCCGTTCCACCGAAGCGGGATGGTCCAGGGCCATTCGATGCGCCACGCGCCCTCCGCGGTCGTGGCCGACCACGAAGAACGTTTCATGACCCAGGGCCCGCATCGCCTCGACCTGGTCCCGGGCCATGGCGCGCTTGGAATAATTGGCGTGGTCGGGCAGCCCGTGGGGTTTTTCGCTGTCTCCGTAACCGCGCAGGTCCGCGGCGACCACCTTGAATCGCTTCGCGAGCTCAGGCGCGACGCGGTGCCAGATCGCGTGGGTCTGCGGATAGCCGTGCAGCAGGAGCAGCGGCGGGCCCACGCCGCCATGGACGAGATTGATCGCCGCGCCGCTCGTCCTGATGCGCCTGCGCTTGAAGCCGGGAAAGAGTTCGTCGTTCATGAGAGAAATTCCTTGCCCTGCAGCGCGAGCAATCCCGATCGTCCGGCGACGCTGCCGAACGCGATCTCGTTGCGCGGCAGGCTTCTCAAGTCGAGCGATTCGGCAAGGGCCCGCATCGACACCAGGTCGTAGCCCTGGCTCTTCCACCCCGCGAGCATCGCCTCGAACGCCGGCGCGAATTTTCCACCTTCGAGCTCGGCGTGGAGCGTATACACATGTCCCGCGGCGGGGCATTCCCGGGTGAGGCCGAGCACGTGCTCTGCGACGTTCTTGGCGGTGAGCCCGTTGGTTCCGATCAGCTCGTCCACTGTCGGGAGCGTCGTCGGCAACTGCGGGCAGGCGCAGATCTCGGCGCGCCACACGGGGATGAAGGGGCAGCTCCCACGAGTGTCCGAGCAGTAATCGAAGCCCAGACGCTGCGTCAGGCGCAGCGCGTGCAAATTCGTCTGCCAGCCGGCCGCGCCGTGGGCTCGCGCGGGCGTCCCGAAGATCTCTTCGAAGCGCTCGCGCGAGAGGAGCATCTGGCGCTCGGTCCACCGGGCGTCGGCCCCGGGCACACCGTCCTGCCATTTCACGTGGTCCCAGGCGTGAATTCCGACTTCGAAACCCGCGTCCCGCACTCTGCGCATCACGTCGGCGCAGCGGCGACCGATGTCGGGACCGGGCAGGAGCGTCCCGTAGAGCAGGGTCGCAAATCCGTAATGCGACAGCACCGAGGTGCGCGATACCTTTCCAATGAAGCCGCGGCGGAAAGCGCGCTTGATCGCCCGCCCCGTGTGATCCGGACCGAGACTGAAGAGGAAAGTGGCGCCGGCGCCGTGCTTTTTCAGCAGCTCGACCAGGCGCGGGACCCCATGCCGGGTGCCGCGGTAGGTATCGACATCGACTTTCAGAGCCAGCTTCATTCGACCAGCCGTCGCGCTTCGGCGACGTGAGTGCGGTAGGCGTCGAAGATGCGCTTCAGGGCCTCGCGCATGTTGACCTGCGGCCTCCAACCCAGATCATTCGTGGATTGCGAGATCATGGGGACGCGGTTCTGCACGTCCTGATAGCCCTTGCCGTAGTACTGCTCTGCGGTCGTTTTGACGAGCCTCACCTTCCTTGCATTGGCGCGGTATTCTGGGTACTCGAGGGCGAGCTTCACCATCATTCCGGCCAGATCTCCGACCGAATAGTTGTTCTTCGGGTTGCCGATATTGTAGATTTTTCCGCTCGCTATTCCCTTGCGGTTCTCTATGATTTTCATCAGCGCGTCGATGCCGTCGTCGATGTAGGTGAAGGCGCGCTTCTGCCTGCCGCCGTCGACCAGCTTGATCGATTCTCCCCGGACGATGTGGCCGAAGAACTGGGTGATCACCCGCGAGCTTCCTTCCTTGGAGGCGTTGAGATTGTCCAGTCCCGAACCGATCCAGTTGAACGGCCGAAACAGCGTGTAATCGAGCCCTTCCTTCATGCCGTAGGCGTGAATGACGCGGTCCATCAGCTGCTTCGCGCAGGCGTAGATCCAGCGCGGCTTGCTGATCGGGCCGTACACGAGTGAGGAAGCCTCCGGGTCGAATTCGCGGTCGGTGCACATGCCGTAGACCTCGGAGGTCGACGGAAAAACCAGGCGCTTGCCGTGCGTGACGCATCCCCGCACGATCGGCAGATTCGCCTCGAAGTCGAGCTCGAAGACCTTGAGCGGTTCCTTGACGTAGATCGCAGGCGTCGCGATGGCGACGAGCGGCAGCACCGTGTCGCACTTCCGGACGTGATACTCGATCCACTCGCGGTTGATGGTGATGTCGCCTTCGAAAAAGCGGAAGCGCTTGTGACCGAGCAGCTCGGTGATGCGGTCGGTCTGCATATCCATGCCGTAGACCTCCCAGTCGGTCGTCGCGAGGATGCGCTTGGACAGATGGTGGCCGATGAAACCGTTCACGCCGAGGATCAGGATCCTTTTCACCGTGACTCCCTAGTGCAGCGGGACCTTGCGATCGCCGATGCGATTGGCGAATTCTTGCGCGGAGAGCCGCCGGCCGTCCAGTTCCAGATCGAGGAGCTCCAGAACCTCGCCGTCGGGGCACGCGGCGTAACAGCGGCCGCCTTCCGCGTAGAGGAACGCCGCAGGCCGCGCCGCGCCCTTGTTCGCGCCCCTTCGCGTCCGCAGCACCCGCAGCCGCGTCCCTTCCACTTCCGTGAAAGCGCCGGGATAGGGCGGCGCGACCGCGCGAACCAGATCGTGCACCCGTTTCGCGGACGAGCTCCAGTCGATGCGCCCGTCTTCGGGGCCGCGGCCGCCGAAATAACCGCCCTTGGAAAGATCCTGCGCGCGAAGGACCGCGCTGCCGTCGGCGAGTTTCGGCAGGCTGCGCCTGAGAACCCGCTCGGCCGCCTCCGTGACTTTTCCAAACACGTCCACGGCCAGGTCGTCGGGCAGGATGGCCACGGCTTCCTGGTCGACGATGCGTCCCGCATCGGGCTTTTCCACCATCTCGTGCAAGGTCGCGCCGGTCTCGGTCTCCCCGCGGATGATCGCCCAGTTGACCGGGACCCGCCCGCGGTACTTCGGAAGGAGCGAGCCGTGCATGTTGAATGCACCTCTCCCGGGTATCGCCAGCAACGGTGCGCCGAGCATCAGGCGGTAGTAGAACGAGAAAAGAAAATCCGGACGCAGGTCGCGGATCCTCTCGACGATTTCCGGCGCATTCGGATCGTCGGGCGCAAGCGTCTCGATCGCCCGCTCGCGCGCGAGCTCCGCGACGCTCGCGAACCAGATTCTCTCATCGGGCCTGTCCCGGTGGGTCACCACGAGAGGCACTTCGATCCGCTCATCGAGGAGGACTCTGAGGCAGCGGCAGCCGACGTCGTGATAGGCGAAGACGACCGCGCTCGTCACTCTTCAACCGGTCACGATTTGACGATGTTTCGGCGCTTCCGAAGCAGCGTCCTTGCGTTCCAGTACCGCCTGCACCAGGTAGCGCGGCCGCTGCCGCACCTGCTCGTAGATGCGGCCCACGTATTCGCCCAGGAGACCGATGCCGAACAGGGTCATGCCGATCAGGAAGAAGGCGACGCCGAAAAGCGTGAACACGCCCTCCGCCTCGGGCCCGACCGCCAGGCGGCGGATCGCGAGGAAGATCACGAACGCCACGGACAACAAGGCTATCGCGATTCCCGAGAGCGAGAACAGCTGCAGCGGCATCGCCGAGAATCCGGTCACGAGATCGAAGTTGAGCCGGACGAGGCTGTAAAGCGAATACTTCGAGTCGCCGGCGGCGCGCTCCTCGTGCTCCACCTCGACCTCGGTCGGACGCTGCGCGAAGGTATAGGCCAGCGCGGGGACAAAGGTGTTGACTTCGCGGCAGGCGTTGATCGCAGAGACGATGTCGCGGCTGTAGGCGCGCAGCATGCACCCCTGGTCGGTCATGCGGATGCGGGTGATGCGCTCGCGGACGGCGTTCATTACCCGCGACGCGCCGCGCCGGAAGGCCGTGTCGTGCCGCTTGCTGCGCACCGACCCGACGTAATCGTAGCCCTCGTCCATCTTGGCGAGGAGCTTGGCGATTTCCTCCGGGGGGTTCTGCAGGTCGGCGTCGAGCGTGACCACGCGCTCGCCGCGGCTCGCCTCGAACCCGGCCATGATGGCGAGATGCTGGCCGAAGTTGCCGTTGAACAGGATTACGCGGGTCACATCGGGGCGAAGCTCGAACTGCCCGCGCAGCAGCGCCGCGGACCGATCGGAGCTGCCGTCGTTGACGAAAATGACCTCGTAGCTCTCCCCGAGCGCGTCCAGCGCCGGATACAGCCGCGCGAACAGCGCGGGCAGAACCGCTTCCTCGTTGTAGACGGGAATGACGACCGAGACCTTGGGCGCGGCCATGTCAGGCGGCCTTGCGGCGCATCACGCGCTTCAGGCCTTCGCACACGCGCTCGACGTCGGTCCCGCGCATCTCCGGAAAGAGCGGCAGCGTGACGGTCTCCCGCGCGATGCGCTCCGAGACCGGGAACATGCCCTCGCGGAATCCCTTGTTGCGGAACAGCGTGGTGAGGTGGATCGCTTCGTAGGAGACGCCGGTGCCGATGCCTTCCTTATGCATCGCGTCCATGAACGCCTTGCGGGTGCTGCGCAGCGCCTGCAGCGGCAGCAGCACCGTGAACATGTTCCAGCTGTGCCCGGGGTTGTCGCGCGGCGGAAGGCGCTCGGGCGTGAGGAGGTCGTCGCCCGCGAGACACTCGAAGTAGCGATGCGCAAGCCGCGCGCGGGCGCGGCACCATTCGTCCAGGTGCGCGAGCTGCGCGAGGCCGAGTCGCGCCGAAACGTCGGAGAAGTTGTGCTTGACCCCGGCGCGCTCCACGTCGCGCGTGCCGTCGGGCAGGCGCTTGATGCCGTGGAAGCGCAGCTCGTCCACGATCGCCGCCTCGCGCTCGTCGTTGAGCGCCAGCGCTCCGCCCTCGATGGTGGTCATGTTCTTGTTGGGATGGAAGCTGAACGAGACGATGTCGCCCGTCGCTCCCACCGGGCCGCGTGAGGTGCGCGATCCGACCGCGAGCGCCGCGTCCTCGAGGATGCGCACCTTGTGGCGCTTGGCGAACGCGTCGAGCACTTCGGGATCGAGCGGGGCGTTGTAATGCGTTGGAAACAGCAGGCGCGTCTTCGGCGTGACCGCGGCCGCGGCCTGCGCAAGATCGATGTTGCGGGAGCCGAGGTTCACGTCGACGAAGACCGCGGTCGCGCCGGCGCGCTCGACCACGTTGCCGGTCACGAAGAAGCTCTGCGCGGGGATGATGACCTCGTCGCCCGGCCCGATGCCGAGCAGCTCGAGGGCCACCTGCATCGCTGCCGTCGCGGAAGCGAGCGCGCGGACCGGCCGCCCGCCGAAGCGCTCCGACAGCGCCTTCTCGAACGCGGCGACACGGGGCCCGGTGGCGATCCAGCGGCTGCGCAGCGTGTCGGAGACGGCGGCGATCATGGCTTCGTCGATGGTCGGCCGCGCGAACG
>VBCJ01000150.1 GCA_005884335.1 Betaproteobacteria bacterium
AACGCGACAGAGCAGAGCGCCACATTCGTCCCATACAGCGCGATCGCCGGCGCTGTACGGGGATAATCTGCGAGCACCGCTGCAGAAAAAGGCAATACGACGATCGTGAAGAGAAACAGCATATTGAGCCAAAGAAGGCCGCGGTCGGTGGTACGGACATACGTGAACACAGAATGGTGGGAAACCCAGTAGTAAGTAACGATCGCGAAACTCAACGCAAATATGCCTAGCCGCGGAGCCATCGCGAGGACGGCCGACCCCAGAAGCGCCGGGTTCACTTGGGGCGGCTTGACGTCGAGAACCAAGAGTGTCAGCGCGACGGCGAAGACACCGTCGCTTAGGGCTGTGAGCCGGCTCGGGTCCCCGGGGAAGACGGAAGACTCAGCTAGGTCTCGGTCCACATCATCTCTCATTGTTCCCCCTCTTCCACCGGCTGCTTGTGCTTCGACACGAGCTGTGCCTGGGTGTGCGGCGGCACCGGCGCGTAATGCGAAAAGTCGATGGAATACGATCCCTGCCCGCCGGTGACCGACTTCAGCCGCGTCTGGTAGTCGGAAAGTTCCGATAGCGGCGCCATTCCCTTGATGGTGGTGAGCTCGCCGCCGGCGTTGTCGGTGCCGGTCACCTGCCCGCGCTTGCCAGAGAGGTCCGAGGTCAGATCGCCCATGAATTTGTCGGGCGCGGCGATTTCGATGTTGACGATGGGCTCGAGGACGATCGCTCCTGCTTTTGAAAATGCGTCGATGATGGCTTTCCTGCCCGCCGAGACGAACGCGACTTCCTTGGAGTCCACCGCGTGGTGCTTGCCATCGTATACAGTCACGCGGATGTCGTGCACGGGGTAGCCGGCGATCACGCCCGAATCCAAGGCCATGCGCACGCCCTTCTCCACCGCGGGGATGAAGACGTTGGGGATCACGCCGCCTTTCACCTTGTCCACGAATTCGTAGCCTTTGCCGCGGGGAAGGGGCTCGACGCGGAGGAACACTTCGCCGAACTGCCCCGCGCCGCCAGTCTGCTTCTTGTGGCGGCAATGGCCTTCGGCGAGGCGCGTGATGGTCTCGCGGTACGGGATCTTGGGCGGCTTGGTGATGAGCTCCATCTTGTACTGCTGCAGCATCTTGTCGAGCTTGACGCGCATGTGCAGGTCGCCCAGGCCCCGGATCACCGTCTCGTTGGTGGTCGCGTGGCGCTCGAGCTTGAAGCACGGGTCCTCCATCTCCAGCTTGTGCAGCACTTCGAACAGGCGCTGCTCGTCGCCTTTTTTCTTGGTCTCGACCGCGATGCCGTGCATCGGCGTGGGGAACTCGAGCGGGCGCAGGTGGATATGGTCCTCGTCGTGCGAATCGTGCAGCACCCGGTCGAACTCGATCTCCTCGACCTTGGTCACCGCGCCGATGTCCCCCGGCACGAGCGCGTCGGTCTCGACGTAATCCTTGCCCTGCACGGTGAACAGGTGCCCGACCTTGAAGGGACGCCGGCCGTCGCCGACGAAGAGCTGCGTGTTCGGAGTGATCGTTCCCTGGTGCACGCGGAAGATTCCCACCTTGCCGACGAAGGGATCGACGATCACCTTGAACACGTGCGCGAGCACGTGAGCCCTGGGGCCGGGCACGGCATAGAACTCCTGCGCTTCCGCCCCCTCGCCCTTCAGGAACGGCGGCGCGTTGCCCTCGGTCGCGTTCGGCGCGAGGTTCGCGAAGACGTCGAGCAGTGCGGCTATGCCCGCGCCGTTCCTAGCCGAAGTGAAGCACACCGGGATGAGGTGCCCCTCGCGCAGCGCTTTTTCGAAGGGAGCGTGGAGCTGCTCGGGCGCGACCTCGCCCTGCTCGAGGTACTTCTCCATCAGCGCCTCGTCGACCTCGACGACCTGGTCGACGAGCGCCGAGTGCGCTTCCTTGACCGAGGAGAAATCCGCTTCGCCGTCGGGATTGAAGAAGCAGTCCACGACGTCAGTGCCGCCTTTCGCGGGGAGGTTGATCGGCAGGCATTGCTTCCCGACCGCCTGCTGGATTCTGGCGAGCGTTGCCTCGAGATCGGCGTTTTCCGCCTCGATGCGGTTGATCACGATCATGCGGCACAGGTTGCGCTTCGCCGCCCACTTGAGCATGCGGTCGGTGGCGAGCTGGATGCCGGTCTCGGCATTCACCACGATCACCGCCGTCTCGACCGCCGCGAGCGCGCCGATCGCCTGCCCCATGAAATCCGGCGACCCGGGCGTATCGATCAGGTGGATGTGGACGTTCTTCCACGCGAAGTTGACGAGCGCCGAGTTGAGCGAGTGCTTGTACTCCTTTTCCAGCGGATCGAAATCGCAGACCGTGTTGCCTTTCTCGACGCTGCCGGCCGAGGCGATCGCTCCGGCCCTGGCGAGCAGCGCCTCCGCGAGCGTGGTCTTGCCCGCACCGGTATGGCCCACCAGCGCTACGGTACGAATGGATTCCGTTGAATACTTGGGCATGCGGACTTTCCTCCTCCCGGATGAGCCGAACGGCTGCGCCCCTACTCTACCCGCGCTGCAGTTGAGTCGTCAAAAGCGGCTCAGTCAAAACCGCCCGCCGAAGCCGAACACGCCGATCGCGAGGCGCGCGAGGCCGTAGCCGATCCACATGGGAATGCGCCTCCGAAGGGGCTGCCTGAACCAGCGCGTCTTCGCCACCACGCGCGCCCCCTGCTCGATGTCGGCGCGGAGCCTGGCGCGCAATTCGGCGCCGAAGCGGCGGTCCTCGACCACCAAGTTCGCCTCGCGCGCGAGCATCAGGCTGAACGGATCGATGTTGGACGAGCCTACCGTCGCCCAGTGGCCGTCGATGACCGCGACCTTGGCGTGCATGAAGCTCTTGTGGTACTCGTAGATCTCCACGCCCGCCTCGAGCAGGGTGCCGTAGAGGGCGTGCGAAGCGTAGTGCAGCAGCACGTACTCGACGCGCCCCTGGAGCAGCAGAACCACACGCACGCGCCGCGCTGCGGCGCCGGTGAGCGCGCGGCGAAAACGCCTGCCGGGAAAGAAGTAGGCGCTCGCGATGATGATCTCCTCCTGCGCGGACCCGATCGCCGCCAGATAGGCTTCCTCGATGTCGCGGCGGTGGCGGAGGTTGTCGCGCACGGCGAGCGCCGCGCGCTGGCTTCCCCCGCGCGCCAGGTGCGGCGGGACCGGGTGGCTGACGCGCCAGCGGTGCTCGAGCCTCGCCAGCGCGACGCGGTTCCACAGGCGCACGGCGGAGTCCTGGATCGGCCCGAGCAGCGGCCCCTCGACCTTCACGGCGTAGTCGTAGCGCGGCGGTTTCTGCCGCGGCGTATCCATGTCGTCGATGATGTTGATGCCCCCGACGAAGGCGACGCGTCCGTCGGCCACGGCGATCTTCCGGTGCATGCGCCGCAGCCGGTCGCGCCTGAAGGGGAAGCGCCAGACCTCGGGGCGGAACACCAGCAGGCGCGCGCCTGCGTCGCGCAGCTCGCGCGCGAACTCCGCCGGCATGTCCCTCGAGCCGAAACCGTCCACGAGCACGTGTGCCGCCACTCCGCGCCGCGCGGCCTCGCACAGGGCCTTCGTGATGCGTTCCCCGGTGGCGTCGCCCGCGTAGATGTAGGTCTCGAGGAAGATCTCGCGCTGCGCCTCGCGGATCGCGGCTTCGAGCGCGGGAAAATACTCCACCCCCGAGCGCAGCAGCGTCAGCCGGTTTCCGGGCAGGAACTCGACCGCCATGCCGGCGACTTACTCGAGCTGCAGATGCGCGGAAAGGGCGGCGTGGTCGGACAGGCGCCGCCACATCGGCCCGTGGTGCACGTGCGTGTGGCGCACGCGGAATCCGCGCACGTAGATGCGGTCCAGACGCAGCATCGGGAAGGCGCTCGGGAAGGTGCGCACGGGCTTCCCGCGGTGGTCGCGGCAGGCCTCCTCCAGGCCCAGGTCCTCCTCGAGGCGCTTGCCGGCGCGATTGCGCCAGTCGTTGAAGTCGCCCGCGACGACGACCGGCGCGTCACCGGGCACCTCGCGATTGAGGCGCTCGATGATCGCGCCGACCTGGTGGCGCCGGCCGCGCTCGTGCAGCGCAAGGTGCACGCAGATGCAGTGCAGCCGCTGCGCCATCTCCGGCAGCTCGATCTCGCAGTGAAGCATGCCGCGACGCTCCAGGGCATGGTGCGAGACGTCCTGGTTTTCGGCCCGCACGATCGGGTAGCGGCTGAGGATGGCGTTGCCGTGGTGGCCGTGGTCGTAGACGGCGTTGCGCCCGTAGGCGAATTCCGGCCACACCTGGTCGGCGAGAAACTCGTATTGCGGCTCGTCCGGCCAGTCCTCGAAGCGCGCCGCGTGGCGGCTGTGCAGCCCCTGCACTTCCTGCAGGAAGATGATGTCCGCGCCGAGGACCTGCAGGTGGTCGCGCAGCTCGTGGATCATCATGCGGCGGTTGAACTGCGAAAAGCCCTTGTGGATGTTGTAGGTGGAGACGTGTAGGTTCACGTTGCAGTGTGCGCCTTGAGGTGGAAGCACGCCGACCGGAAGAGTCGAAATCGCATCCATCATAACAGCCCCCCGCTCGGCCCAAAGGGGACCCACGTAATACGGCAGTTGGAAAAAATCTCTTTTTGGTCTATCCTTGCGCGGATTTCCGGGGTCGCAGCCCCGGTAATTGTTCACATTCTTGAGGAGTGCAGCACGAGCGAAACCAGGTAAACGTTGGTCGGGATCAGGCAAGTAGGGGGAGGGCGTTTCGGGCGAAAGTCCGATGCGACCCGGCATCAAGCAGCCTGGCAGGTTTGAAGCCGAAATAAAAAGGCAGCGGAAGTATTTTTCCCA
>VBCJ01000151.1 GCA_005884335.1 Betaproteobacteria bacterium
AAACCGATACCGCGGTGATCGAGCTGACCCACAACTGGGGCGTGGACAAGTACGAGCTCGGCAACGCCTTCGGCCACATCGCCGTCGCAGTGGATGACGCTTACAAGGCTTGCGAGGAAGTGAAGCGGCGCGGGGGAAAGGTCACCCGCGAGGCGGGGCCGATGAAGCACGGCACAACGGTGATCGCTTTTATCGAGGACCCCGACACCTACAAGATCGAGCTGATCGAGCGCAAGTAGTCTCGATGATGTTCCAAGGTCCGGGGGCTTGCGCGCGGGCGCTCAGCGAAACGTTCCGGGCACGCCTGCAACGCGGTATTTGCGGATCTCGCTCTGCTGGCCGATCAGTGCCTTGGCGAAGTCTTCGAGCATGTCGTCGCTGACTTCCTGCGCCGGAACGGTGAAGTACTCCACCCCCAGGCCGAAGAGATGCGTCGCCTGGAAGTGCAGCCTGCCCTGCTCGTGGTCCGCCTTGATGACGATGTCGGTGAGGACCGCGGCCGGAACGGTGAACTTGGCGCCGATGACGAAACCCTTGGCGTTCTTTTTCTCCTCCTCCACGAATTTGACCTTGCTGAGCCATAGGGATTCGCGGATGCGCTGCATCACGGGGGGCATGTCCTTCTCGATCACCACAGTGTCAGGGCTGGCCCACTTGACGAAGAAATGGGTCGTGTCGAAGTATTCCTTGTCGTTGATGCGCTTCTTCCGGTAGTCGATGAACGACTCGGTGAACACGAGATCCCTGAAATCCGCGACCCAAGGGATCGAGTACACGAGGGGGCTGGTGGGCTTGACCACCGCGAGCTGCTTGAGCAGTTCGTGCACGTACTGGAACGTCTGTTTCATCTTGTCTTCGACCAGCTTGAGTTTGTCCCCCTGCAGATTCTGCTGAAGAATCTGCTGGGTCTTCACCAAGTCGGCCTGCTTTTTCAGGTCGTCAAGAAGGCCCATGGCCATCCCCCTGCTTCAAACCTCACATCCATCTATCTATACACCATTTTGCCAGCGGGCGTTCGCGGGGTCTAGGTCCGGCGCTGCCCGACCCGGTTGGCGATTGTGACAAAAGCCGCAACCGAAAGCGTTTGTGCGCGTTCGCCCGGATCGACACCGAGCTCGTGGAGTTCGGATGCTGAGATCAGACCGGATAGGTTGTTTCTCAGGGTCTTTCGGCGCATCGAAAACGCTTGGGCCACCACTTTGGAAAAGCCCGCCTCATTCAAGGCATCGAGCTCCGAAAAAGCGCGCGGCACGAGCCGCACGACGGCGGAGTGAACTTTGGGCGGAGGCCGGAATGAACCCGGAGCGACCGTGAAGAGCCGCTCGAGGCGGAAGCGGTACTGCAGCGAGACTGACAGCCGCCCGTATTCGGGTTCCGACGGCTTCGCGATCATCCGTTCGACGACTTCGTGCTGCAGCATGAAATGGAAGTCCGTGCACCGGGCGGCTGCACCGGCAACGTGGAACAGGAGCGGCGTGGAAATATTGTAGGGCAGGTTGCCCACGACCCTGAGCGGTGCGGGCAGCGTGGAAAAATCGAAGCGCAGCGCATCGGCTTGGTGCACCGTCAGACGATCGACGGGGTAGCGCTCGCGCAGGCTCTTGCACAGGTCCCGGTCGAGTTCGACGACGTGCAGGTGCTCGACGCGCTCAAGCAGCGGGGCCGTCAGCGCCCCGAGTCCGGGGCCGATTTCGACGACGTGCTCGCCCCGGCGCGGGTCGATTGCAGAAACGATACGCTCGACAACCCCGCGGTCGACGAGAAAGTGCTGACCGAATCTTTTTCGCGGGACGTGCCGGCCGGTCGTCACTGTCTAGCGGGCCGTCCGAGTCTCGGCTTGCGCCATCTCGATCGCCGCTTCGACCGCCTCGATGAGGCTGTCGGGTTCTGCCCGACCGGTGCCGGCAAGCTCGATCGCGGTGCCATGGTCGACCGAGGTCCGGATCATGGGCAAACCGAGCGTGACGTTGATTCCCCTGCCGAAGCTCGCGTACTTGAGCACGGGCAGGCCCTGATCGTGATACATCGCAAGTACGCAATCGGCCCCGGATAGCCGATCGGGAACAAACAGCGTATCCGCTGGCAACGGTCCGGTGAGCCGCAAACCTTCCGCGCGCAGTTTCTCGAGAGTTGGCCCGATCACCTCGATTTCCTCTCGCCCGAAATAGCCGCCCTCGCCGCTATGCGGATTGAGGCCGGCGACCAGAATCCGCGGCGCCGGAATTCCGAACCGGTGGATGAGCTCCGCGTGGAGGACCCGGAGCGTCCGTTCGAGGCCTTCTCGGGTCAGCGCGCGCGGCACATCCTTCAAGGCGAGGTGCGTGGTCGCGAGCGCGACGCGCAGGCCCGCGCCCGCGAGCATCATGACCACCTGAGCGGTGCCGGTACGCTCGGCGAGATACTCCGTGTGGCCGATGAAGGGGATGCCGCCGTCGTTGATGACGCCCTTGTGCACGGGTGCGGTGGTGAGCGCAGCGAACTCGCCGGCCTTGCAGCCTGCGATCGCGCGGTCGATAAGCGAAATCACGTAGGGCGCGTTGCGCGGATCGAGCGTGCCTGCCCGACAGGGGGATGAGAGCGGGATATGCAGGCATGCGATCGAATCCGACGTCAAGCCTGCGCCGGGATCGCACAGCCGCACGCCGAGCCCGAGTTGCCGGGCGCGGCTCCCGAGCATCTCCCGGTCTCCAAGAACCACGATGCGCGCCGCAAACCTCTTTCGCGCGAGGGCCAGACAGACATCCGGGCCTATGCCCGCCGGCTCCCCGGAGGTCACTGCTATGACCGGGACGGAATTCGAGCCCGGCGCAATGCCCGGCCGGGACACCGCCGGCTTTTCGAGTCGAGCGTTCACCGTTCTTCGAGCCGCATTTCCACGTAGGCGCGATCGCGCAACTGGCGCAGCCATTCCTGATAGGCCTCGTCACCCTTTCTGTCGAGAAGAGCCTTGCGCGCCTCGACGCGCCTGCGCTCGGAGGACATGTCCGCGGTACGCCGCTCGAGCACCTGAATGAGATGCCATCCGAACGGAGTCTTGACGGGCTGGCTTACATCCATCGGCTTCAGCTCCGCAAAGGCCCGCTCGAATTCCGGCACGGTATCCCCCGGATAGATCCATCCCAGATCTCCACCCCGAGAAGCCGAGCCGTCGTCCGAATTCAGGCGGGCCAGCTCGGCGAAGTTCACTCCGTTTACGATGCGTTCCCGCAAGCTGAGCAGCTTCCTCTTGGCTTCGTCCTCGGAAACGAGATCGTTGGTGCGTGCCAGAATATGACGCACGTGCGCCTGCTCCACGAGGACAGGCGCGCCTGCACCGCGCAGCTCGATGAGCTTGAGCACGTGGAATCCGGCGGGGCTTCGAAACACACCGCTGACGCCTCCGGGCTTCAGGCCCGCCAGAGCCTCGACATACAATTCCGGCAGCCGCTGCTGACTGCGCCAACCCATCACACCTCCCTGAAGCGCGTCCGGCGCATCGGAGTAGGCGGCGGCGAGCTGGGCGAACTCCGTGCCGTCCCTGATCCGCTTCACCGCTTCCTCGGCGCGGGCACGCCGGCTTTCCAGCTGCTCCGGCGTCGCCTGCTCGGGTACCCGGACCAAAATGTGCGCGATGTTGTATTCAGTCGCAGTGTCTTTTCTTTCGCTCTGCTCGAGGAGCAGATTCTCGATCTCACTTTCGCTGACGGTAATCTTCCCGGTGACTTCGCGGTCCCGCAAGCGATTCATCAGAATCTCATTGCGCAGCTCTTCCCGAAATCTGTCGAAACGGATTGCATCGCGCTCGAGCGTCTGCCTGAATTCGGTCAATGAGAGCTTGTTTCCCTCGGCGACCCGGCTCACGGTACGGTCGAGCTCCAAATCGTCCACGCGCACCCCCGTCTCCCGGGCATATTGCAGCTGAACTTTTTCTATGATGAGGCGCTCCAGCACCTGGCGCTCGATCTCGCCGCGATCGGGAAGGGATGTTCCGCGGCGCTGCAGCTCCCTCTGCACGCGGTTCATCCGCTCCGCCAGCTCGTACTGCGTGATCACCTCTTTGTTGACTACCGCGACGATCCGGTCTATCAGGTCGACGCGCGCTGGCGCGGCCGGCTCCTGGCGAGGGCTTTGTGCGAACGCCGCACCACACGCCGTCAGCAACAGAATGGCAGGTTGAAATCTCATCGTTTCATTGTCAAGCCGTCAGTCGTAGAAATCAAATAAGTCGCCAGGCTTCCGGTCCGGTGAAGGCGCGTTGATCCGCTGGTAACCCGGAATGCTGCGTTTCAAGGCCTCGAGAGGATTGGACCCGAGGCGCGAAAAGCCGTTCAGCTCCAGCTGCAAGAAAAGGCTCGACGACGAGGTGCCGGCGGTCAGCGCAAATCGCTGCACGACGAAGCGAATTGTCCAGCAGTCGGCTCCGTATTCGAGGCCCCCTATGCCCTCAACGATTCGGCTATCGCTCAGCGAATAGTTGAAGCGTCCGACGCCGTACCAGCGCCCGGCGATCGGCCACTGTGCCGACAGGTCCACCTGCTTGAGCGGAGCCGTCGTCGTAATGTCCCCGCTCAGGTACCGGTAGCTCAGGTTGAGCGCCTTGAGCCCTTCGGGCCGATAGCGCGCTGCCAGGGTCAGGCGCTCGGTACGGTAGTCGCGCTGATCGTATTCGTTAGCACCCTCGAAGGTCCAGTGCTGGCTCACGCGCCCCGATAGCGCGGCGAGCCAGTTCGATGCGTTGTAAGTGCGCGGCACGTCGTTGGGATTGAGCGTGACCCGCTGGTCCCTGAAATAGTAGCGCTGACCGAACGTGCCGCGCAGCACTTCCTGCCCGTTCGACGGCGATCGCGGTATCGAACAGAGGAATTTGGCTCTGGTCGCGAAACGGGATGTTCACGTAGTAAAGACGCGGCTCGAGCGTCTGTATGACCCCTTGCCCAAGCGCGTTGGTTTCTCTCTCGTAGATCAGCCCGCTGTCGACACTGAAAATGGGGAGCGTGCGGCTGATCGAATTCGGGAATGCCGGGAATGCGGTGAGGATGGTTGAACCCGGTGGTGCTGCCGGGTCCGGGTCCGGGATCGAGATTCTCGGGATCTCATAAAGCGAATAGTACGTGTAGTGCACGCCGACCTTCGGCGTGAGGAAGAAACTTGGCGTGATGAGCGGCAGGCTGAGGCTTGGATAGAGCGTCGAGCGCTTGCCGTTCACGAGCGAGGGATGGCTGAAGTCGACGAACTCGGCCGCGGACCCGAAATCGAAGCCGCCTATATCCTGGCGCAGAGTGGACAAGGTGAGCTGCGGGGTGCGGCCGTAAGGGACGACGATAGGATTGTCCGGATCCTGCAGGACCTGGAACCGCTGTACCCGCGCCGTCGCCGAGTAGCTGCCTGTGCCCCACCACTGGCCGTTGTAAGTCAAAAAGCCCTCACGAAGCAGCGTGGCCTGCGAAGTGATGTTGATGCGGGTCGCAAGATCGCGGAAATAGCTGTCGTCCGAGACTTTGTTCAGATTGAGTCCGCCAAGGAGGAAGCCATCGCGGTTGTAGCTGCCAGCCAGACTCATCCCGTAACGGCGGCGATCGGCGGCACGGTCATTCGGGAGCACCTCCGCGCTGAGATCGCCTTTGTAGTCCTTCTGCAAATAGCGGAACTGCTCCGCGAGCTGCAATCCGCGCTTTTCCATGTAACGCGGCGTGAGCGTGAGGTCGTAGTTGGGCGCGAGATTCAGGTAATACGGAATTCCGACCTCGGGTCCGCTCTTCCCGGTAACGCCGATCGAAGGCGGAAGAAAGCCCGATTTGCGCTGGTTATTCAGCGAGAAATCAAAAGAAGGCGCCGCGATGATGGGCAGTCCCTCGAAATACACGCTGCCGCCGCGGGCGGTTCCCACCTCGCGCGTGAAATCCAGATCCAGCTCGTCGGCCTTGACCAGCCAGCCGTCGTCGCCCGGCTTGCAGGAGGTGAAGAAGCCGTCCTTGATTCTGTACTGGTTCTCCCCAAGGAACTCGATCGATTCAGCCTGCCCGCGCGCGGAGACCGGTTGCTGACCGGTCTTTGGACGCGGCGTGAAAGTAAAGTCGGGTTTCTCGAATAGGCCGGTCGCATCCCTGATCGAATACCTCAGCGCGGGGCCCTTCAAAGTGTCGCCGTTGCGTTGAAGGCGCACGTTGCCGCTGGCTTCGACCTCTTCATTTCCTTCGTGATAGGTCAGCGAGTCGGCCCGGATCGACAAGCCCCCTCGACGCAGGCTGGCGTTGCCCCGCGCCGTCGTGTCCTTTCCTGCAACGCCTTCGATGCGGTCCGCGTCCACGATGATCGGCAAGGCGCGTTCCTCGGAGGGACTCCGCAGCTGAAGGCCCTGCCCCTGCGCGTACACCGCGGCAGAACCAAACAGCGCAAGTGCCAACGCCGCACGGCGGGCAGGTGAACAAGACATATCAGAGACGCCTGGACCTGGGCTTTCGGGGCGGGTGCTAAAATCGCACAAATCAGCGGCGAAGGCAATTCTTTGTTTCCGGAGGATTTTTGGACCGCGCAGAGCAATTGCGGCGATGGCTGGCGATGACCCTGGCGAGCGACGATTTCAGCATCGCGCCCGCCTCCGACGACGCGAGCTTCAGGCGTTATTTCCGGATCCAACGCGGCGAGGCGCAGGCGTCACTCGTCGCGATGGACGCCCCGCCCGACAAGGAGAACTGTGAGCCGTTCGTGCATGTCGCGCGTCTTTTTGCCGAGGCCGGAGTGCACGTGCCCAAGATCCATGCGCAAGACCTCGAACAGGGCTTTCTGCTGCTTTCGGATCTGGGCAGCACGACTTATCTGGATGCGCTCGATGAGCATAACGCCGGAAGGCTTTACGAAGACGCGCTCGACGCACTGCTCAAGATTCAGCGGGCGAGCCGCCCCGGGGTGCTGCCCGATTACGACAGAGAATTGCTCGAGAAGGAATTGCGCCTTTTCCCCGACTGGTACATAGCGCGCCAGCTGCAGCGCGAGCTCGACGCGGCACAGCTCCAGACCCTGGAGAAGGCGTTTTCGACGATCCTCGGGAACAACCTCGCGCAGGCGCGGGTGTTCGTGCACCGCGACTACCACTCCCGCAACCTCATGGTCTGCGAGCCTTGCCCCGGAATTCTCGATTTTCAGGACGCGGTGTACGGCCCGATCACCTACGACCTCGTCTCGCTCCTGCGCGACGCCTACATCGCCTGGGACGAGGAACGCGTCATCGATTGGGCGATCCGTTATTGGGAGAGGGCCCGAGCCGGGGGGCTGCCGGTCGCCGGCGATTTCGCGGATTTCTACCGGGATTTCGAGTGGATGGGAGCCCAGCGGCAGCTCAAGGTGCTGGGGATCTTCGCGCGTCTTTCCTTTCGGGACGGCAAGGGCGGCTATCTGAAAGACCAGCCTCTCGTGATGAGCTACCTGCGGCGCACCTGCGGGCGTTATCGCGAGCTTGCCGCGCTCGGGCGTCTGCTCGAGGCGCTCGAGCCCCAGGACAAGCGCGTTGGCTACACGTTCTGATTTCGAATGACGAAAGCGATGATTCTTGCCGCAGGGCGCGGCGAACGCATGAGGCCCCTCAGCGACGCGGTCCCCAAGGTGCTTCTCGAAGTGCGCGGCAAGTCTCTGATCGCCTGGTCGATCGAGGCGCTCGCGCGCTCGGGCATTCGCGATATCGTGATCAATCACGCGCATCTCGGTCACATGATCGAAGCCGCGCTCGGCGATGGACGCCGCTTCGGCGTCGCGATCCGCTACTCGCGCGAAGCCGAGGCGCTCGAAACCGCGGGCGGAATTGCACAGGCGCTTCCCCTGCTCGGCGACGAGCCGTTCGTCGCCGTCAACGGCGACCTCTTCTGCGACTTCGACTTCTCCGGCCTCATCGGGACTGCGCTGAAGCAAAATCTCGCGCACCTGGTGCTGGTC
>VBCJ01000152.1 GCA_005884335.1 Betaproteobacteria bacterium
CTTGATCGTGCCCGTCGCGGGATCGATCTGGTTGTCGACGCTCGCGAGCGTGCCCGAGGCGAGCTTCTTCTTCTGCTCGCGGTCGAAGGCTTCGACCGGCAGTTTTTCGCCCGACCGCAGCCGCTGCATCAGGCTGGGCAAGTTGTCCTGCGGGATGGTGAAGATGGCCGTGATCGGCTGCAGTTGCGTAATGACCACAAGGCCGTTCGCATCGCCCGCGCGCACGATGTTGCCCGGGTCGACCAAGCGCAAGCCCAGGCGCCCGCTGATCGGCGCGGTGATGCGGGAATAGGTCAGCTGGAGCTTGGCGTTATCGATCTGCCCCTGGTCGAATTTGACCGTGCCTTCGTATTGGCGGACCAAGGCCTCCTGCGTGTCTACCTGCTGCTTGGCGATCGAGTCCTGGGCGTACAGCGTGCGGTAGCGCTCCACGTCGATGCGGGCATTCGCGAGCAGCGCCTGATCGCGCGCCATCTGGCCCTCGAACTGCGCGAGTTGCGCCTGGTAGGGACGCGGGTCGATTTCGGCGAGGAGGTCTCCCTCCTTCACCACCTGTCCCTCTTTAAACAAGACCTTGAGCAGCTCCCCGTCCACCCGGCTCCGCACGGTGACCGTCTTGAGCGGCGTCGCGGTACCGAGGCCGCTCAGGTAGATGTTGACGTCGCCCGTCCGCGCCGCCGCGGCGACGACCGGGGTCGGGCGCGTGGGATCGATGCCGCGCCGGCCCACGGGGCGCTGCTGCGCGTCGCTCGGCGCGAGGAAAAAGACCGCCGCTCCCGCAGCCGCCAGCAGCAGCACCAGGATCACGACCCACACGCCGCGCAGCGAGCGGCGTTTCTCGGTCATCAGATGGCTCTCGATTTTCATTTCCACCGCCCGCTTCCGGCCCGCTCCTGCCCTGCGGGCCTGGACCGATTACAGCAGAGAAATGTAACTCCCCCATTTCGCAAGGCAACTATTTGCAACAGGATGTTACCGTGCTTCGCCGCCCGCCGGAGGCACGACGGTAAAATGGTGCCACCATCCATGCCAGTCAGACAAATCATCGAAGGCGGTCGCGTCCCGGTCAAGGTATTCACCGACGACCTCGAGGCCCATGCGCGGCAGCAGCTCGCGAACGTGGCGCAACTGCCGATCGTGTTCCAGCACGTCGCGGCGATGCCCGACGTGCACGCCGGGATCGGCGCGACGGTGGGCTCGGTCATCCCGACTCGGGGTGCGATCATCCCGGCGGCGGTGGGAGTTGATATCGGCTGCGGCATGAACGCCGTGCGCCTTTCGCTCACCGCGGAGAAGCTTCCCGACAGCCTCGCGCGCGTGCGTTCCGCGATCGAGCATGCCGTGCCCGTGGGGTTCGACGAGCACCACGAGGGAGGCGCGCGCCGCGAGGCCTGCACCCCGCTTGCGCAGCGTCTTGCGGAGATCGTTCGAAAATATCCGAGAATCGCGAAGATGCAACGCGATCACGAAAAGAAATGGGTGCGGCAAATGGGCTCGCTCGGCGGCGGCAACCATTTCATCGAGCTTTGCCTCGACGAGAGCGAACGCCTCTGGGTGATGCTGCATTCAGGCAGCCGCGGCATCGGCAACTGCATCGGGCAGTATTTCATCGCGGCGGCGCGCGAGGCGATGATGAAGACCGACATCCATCTGCCCGACCGCGATCTCGGCTGGTTCAGCGAGGGCTCGAAGCTCTTCGACGACTACGTCGAAGCGGTGGGGTGGGCGCAGGACTACGCGTTCGCGAACCGGAGCGAAATGCTGGAGCTGATCCTCGAGGCGCTTCGCCGCTACCTTCCGGCGTTCGAAGTCACCGGCGAGGCTATCAACTGCCATCACAACTACGTGCAGCGGGAAAAGCACTTCGGCGAGCTTGTCTACGTCACGCGCAAGGGCGCGATCAGCGCGCGCGAGGGCGAACTCGGCATCATCCCGGGCAGCATGGGCGCGCGCTCCTACATCGTGCGCGGCAAGGGCAACCCTGAATCGTTCTTCTCCTGCGCTCACGGGGCCGGGCGCCGCATGAGCCGGAACGAAGCGAAGCGCCGCTTCTCGCGCGCCGACCTCATCGCGCAGACCCAGGGCGTCGAATGCCGCAAGGACAAGGGCGTGCTCGACGAAATCCCGGGCGCCTACAAGGATATCGACCAGGTAATGGCCGATCAGACCGATCTCGTCGATGTCGTGCACACGCTGAAGCAGATAGTGTGCGTCAAGGGTTGAATCATGTCCCGGGAGGACGCAGCGCGGCCGGAGTTCTGGGAAAAGCGCTTTCGCGAAGGTTTCACGCCGTGGGACGCAGGCAAGATCCCGGCTGCGCTCGAGCAGTTCCTGAAAACCGAACCGCGCGGTCGGCGCGTGTTGATTCCGGGCTGCGGCTCGGGCTACGAAGTGCGCGCCTTCGCCGAAGCGGGGCTCGAGACGCTCGCGATCGACTTCGCGCCCGCGGCGGTGGAACGTGCGCAACGGACCCTAGGACCGATCGCGCACCTCGTTCGTCTCGAAGATTTCTTTGAATTCGATTTCGACCGGCCGTTCGACCTCGTGTACGAGCGCGCCTTCCTGTGTTCGCTTCCGCGCCCGCTGCGGCCGCGCTACTTGCAACGCGTAATCGAGTTGCTCCGGCCGCAGGGCAGGATCGCCGGATTTTTCTTCTTCGAGGACGGCGAACGCGGCCCGCCCTTCGGACTGAAGAGCGGGGAACTGGAAGCCCTGCTCGGGAAGCATTTCGACAGGACTACCGATGCCCCGGTGACAGACTCGATCCCGATCTTCGCCGGAAAGGAGCGCTGGCAGATCTGGTCGCGAACAGGGGCCCGGAGCTAGACGCTCCGGGCCTCTGTGGAGGTGTTCGCGGGTCAGCTTCTTACTGCAGCGGTCCCGCGTCGGTGAACGTGCGGATCGCGACCCAGAGCGGCGCCGCGATCGCCGCGCCGCTGGCGGGCGTCACGGTGAGGCGGCCCCAGTACTGGCCGCTCGCCGCAGCCTTGTCGGCGTTGACGGTCACGTTCAGCGTCGCGGATTCACCGGCGCCCAGCGTCACCGAAGCCGGCGATACCGAGGCGGCCACCCCGGTGCTCGCCCCCACCGTCACCGCGGCGGTCGCCGTGTAAGTCTGGCTCGCGCCGCTCACGTTCGTCAGTGTCACGGAGATGGTCTTCGACTGCCCCGACTCGGGCTCGATCTTGCGGAACGACAGCGTTGCCGGCTCGAGGACCGCATGGGTCGACGTCGCCGCCGCCAGATTGATCACGCCACCGCCGATGTTCTGCGGGTTGGTCGTGCCGAGGTTGGCGGCCCGGGTCGCGGTGTCGACCAGCGCGCTCTTGACCATCGCCGG
>VBCJ01000006.1 GCA_005884335.1 Betaproteobacteria bacterium
CGAATACCTCGTCGGTCGAGACGTGCAGAAATCGGAAATCCTCGCGTTGGAAATGCTCTTGCTTTTCCAGCCAAACCCGCGTTTCCTCGAGCAAGGCGAATGTGCCGAGGATATTGGTCTGAACGAACTCAGCGGGCCCGTGAATGGAACGATCGACGTGGCTTTCCGCGGCGAAGTGAACGAGGGCGCGTGGCGTGTGTCGTTCGAGAAGGCGCCGCACCAGTTCCCGGTCGCAGATGTCCCCGTGGACAAACACGTGCTCCGGGTTGTCCTTGAGGGCCCGGAGGTTCGCGGGATTGCCCGCGTAGGTGAGCTTGTCAAGGTTGATCACGGGGCCTGCGCCTTGCGCGAACCAGTCCAGGACAAAATTCGAGCCTATGAAGCCGGCGCCGCCTGTCACCAAAATGGTCATTCCGAGGCGCGCTCCAGCGCCTTCAGTTTCGCGTACTTGTTGAAACTGTTCATACAGCCGATCGTGACGTGCACCAGGCCCGGCACGCCGTCGAGGAATCCTAGCCGCAACAGATAGAACTTGATGAAGCGCAGCAGGGGTGAGAGGACCAGCTGCAACGCATTCGCGCGGCGACCCGCGGCGCGCAGCGACTCGGCCTGCAGACTCGTGTAGCGGTTCTGCTTGTCGAGATACTTCTCCAGCGTTTCCGCCGAATCGTGCAGGAGGTCGCCTCGAAGCCTGAGCACGGGGGACCGAGTTACGATCTTTTCGTGCACGGCCTCGCCACCCCAGCGCGCATGCTCGCGGTGAAACAGGCGCACGTTCCAGTCGGGATAGCCCTCGCCGTGCTTGAGCCAGCGTCCCAAAAAGCGGTTGCGGCGCGGAATGGCGTAGACGAAGCCGCGCGGCGCCTTGAGCTCCGCGACGACAGCCTCGCGAAGCTCTGGGCTCAGGCATTCGTCTGCGTCAACGCACAATACCCACTCGTGGCTCGCAGCGTCGACGGCGAACTGCTTTTGCGCGCCGAACCCGAGCCATTCCTTCTGGACTACGCGCGCGCCGTGGCGGGCGGCGAGCTCGACGGTGCCGTCGGTAGAACCCGAGTCCACCACGACGACCTCCTCGGCAAAGGCGACGCTCGCAAGGCAGCGTTCCAGCAGCGCGGCGGCGTTGCGTGTGATGATGGCTACGGACAAGGGCATGGGCGCGAAGGGAGAGACGGCAAACCCGTATAATCAGCGGCTTATGCGCGGCATTCTAACCGCTTTCCGCGCCTGGCGGCCGGACTCGCTTGGATGAAAACAATCCTGATCGTCAAGACCTCTTCGCTCGGCGATGTCGTCCACAATCTTCCGGTGGCGAGCGACATTCGGCGGCACTTTCCAGACGCCGGAATCGACTGGGTGGTGGAGGAGCCCTACGCACCGCTTGTGGGGCTGCACTCTGCCGTCCGGCGCGTGATCCCGGTCGCGCTGCGCCGCTGGCGGCGGCGGCCCCTGGGTCGGTCGACGTGGAGGGAAATCGGTGAATTTCGGCGGCTCTTCCGCAGCGTGCGCTACGACGCGATCGTCGACACGCAGGGACTGCTCAAGAGCGCCTTGATCGCGCGAGCTGCAAAGGGCGGGCATCATGGATTCGACGCCGGAACTGCGCGCGAGCCGCTTGCGGCGCGATTCTACGATGTCACGCATCACGTTCCACTTTCGCAGCACGCGGTGCAGCGCAACCGGGCCCTGGGTGCTGCTGCGCTGGGTTATCGGGTGGAAGAGCCGATCGATTATGGTATCGTCATCTCGGGATCGCTTACGCAGCCGGCGCAGCCTTACGCGGTGCTGTTGCACGGCAGCAGCCGTCGCGACAAGCTCTGGGCCGAGGCTGCATGGATAGAGCTGGGTCGGGCCCTCGCCGCTCGGGGCCTCGCTTGTGTTCTGCCCTGGGGAAGCGATGAAGAGCGGAAGCGAAGCGAGCGCATTGCGGAAAGTCTGAGCCGCGCCGAGGTCCCTCCTCTTCAGCCTCTCGATCGCCTGGCTGTGTTGCTCGGAAAAGCCGTCGCGGTTGTAGGCGTGGATACCGGCCTCACCCATCTTGCGGCCGCGCTCGGAAGGCCGGTTGCCGCGATCTACTGCGGCACGGACCCGAGTTTCACCGGAGTATACGGGGCGCCACGGGCGAAGAATCTCGGAGGCCCGGGCGAGCGCCCCTCGCCGGAACAGGCACTCCAAGCGCTTGAAGCCGTCGGGGCGTTCTGATGTGGCGGGCCGGCTATAGATTGCTTCTTTGGCTCGCTTTCCCCTTCGTGCTCGCGCGCCTGTGGTGGCGTGGGCGGCACGAGCCGGGATACAGGCAGAACTTAGCCGAGCGATTCGGCTTCTACCCCACCAGGCCCGCGAGGCCAGTGATCTGGTTGCACGCCGTATCGGTGGGTGAGACACGTGCCGCGGAGCCACTGCTGCACGCGCTGCGATCGCGTCATCCGGATTGCGATTTGTTGATTACCCAGATGACCGCAACCGGCCGGGAGGCTGCGCAGCAACTATTCGGCGGCGCCGTGCTCGTTGCGTGGCTCGCTTACGACTATCCCTCGGCCGTCAGGCGGTTCCTGCGCAACTTCCGGCCTCGGCTTGGCATTCTGATGGAAACTGAAATCTGGTTTCATCTCGTGGGCGAATGTCAACGCTCCGGCGTGCCGCTCCTGCTTGCCAATGCCCGAATGTCGGCTAAGTCGGCGCGCAGCTACGCCGCGGTTGCCCCGCTCGTACGGGTTGCACTAGGAGGTCTGAGCGCGGTCGCGGCGCAAACCACCGAGGACGCCGAACGGCTTCGGTCCCTCGGCGCGCAGGCTGTGGAAATCACCGGAAACCTCAAGTTTGACGCCCATCCCAACGCCCGGAGCGAATCACTCGCAGCGCAATTCCGGCACCGGTTTGGTAGTCGAGCGGTGTTGCTTGCCGCGAGCACTCGCGAGGGCGAGGAAGACCTGCTGCTTAACGCTTTGGAACAAAACGCCCTCGGGGACGCGATTCTGGTCATTGTGCCGCGACACCCACAACGGTTCGACACGGTAGCACAGCTTCTTGCATCCCGGGGTCTGAAGTTCATCCGGCGCAGCGCCAACACGCCACTCGATGCCGACTGCGACATCGTGCTCGGCGACAGCATGGGTGAAATGGCAGCCTATTATCGCGCCTGCGACGTTGCCTTCGTCGGAGGAAGCCTGCTTACCTATGGCGGTCAGAATCTGATTGAGGCTTGCGCGGCAGGCGTGCCGGTACTGATCGGACCCTACACCTACAATTTCGCGCAGGCGGCCGAGAGCGCGGTCGCAGCGGGCGCGGCGGTGCGAGTCAACAGTGCCGAAGAAGTGATACGGCTGGCACGATCCATACTTCAGGACGCGGGGCTGCGCGAGCGAATGGGAAAGGCTGGAGTCGCGTTCTGTGCGGCGCACCGGGGTGCCACCGAGCGGACGCTTGCGATCTGCGAGCGGCTGCTTGGGTGAGCTCGCCGTACCGGTCAGTTCGTCCCGAGCAGGCGGTTCACTTCCTCTACGTCGGCTTCTCCCAGACTCCCCGCGGCGGCCTTCAGCCTCAGGCCGTTGAGAATGGTGTCATAGCGCGCCCTGGAGAGATCGCGCAGCGTACTGAAGACCTGCTGCTGCGCGTTCAAGACGTCGATGTTGATGCGCACGCCGACCTCGTAGCCGAGCTTGTTCGAATCAAGCGCGCTCCGGCTGGAAACAAGCGCCGCCTCCAGAGCTCGTACCTGGGCCATCCCATTGATCACGCCAACGTACGACTGGCGAGCGGATAACGCGGCGGTACGCCGCGCGCCTTCAAGATCCTGCTGCGCTTTTTCGCGATTGGCGACCGCTTGCCGAACCAGGGAGCTGACATTGCCGCCCGTATAAAGCGGCAACGCGAGCTGCAGCCCGATGACGTAGTTAATCGAGTCGGAGGCGGAATTGTTGAGCGCTGTGGAGCTGATACTCGTTGAGTTCTGGCCCGCGGTGCCCACGATGTTCAAGGTGGGCAGGTGCCCCGCTCGGGTTCGTTCGATTTCGCGCACCGCCACCTCGAGGGCGGCTTCCTGGGCGCGCACCGGATAGCCTTGGTTCGCGGCAGCGGCGGCCCAGTCTTCCATCGAGTTAGGTCTGGGTGGGTTGAGCTCGATGTTGGGCTTCAGCGGCTCGAGCCGCTCTGGAAACTTGCCCACGATCTGCTGCAAAGTGCGCTTCTTGATTTCGAGATCGCTTTGAGCCGCGATTTCCTGAGAGGTCGCGAGGTCGAAGCGCGCTTGAGCCTCGTGAGTATCGGTGATCGTCGCGGTGCCGACTTCGAAATTGCGCTTGGCCTGGGCGAGCTGCTCGGAGATCGCCACCTTCTGCCCTTGGATGAATGCGAGGCTGTCCTGTGAGGCGAGCACGTCGAAGTAGGCTTGCGCGACCCGCACTATCAGATCCTGGGTAGCTTGGCCGAAAGTGGCTTCGGACTGCGCCGCCTTGAATCCGGCCTCCTTGTACACTTGAATGCTTTGCCAATTGAAGAGAGGTTGCGTGAGCGTCACGGTGTATCCGTTGGAAGGACCCTTCCGCGTCTGTTCCGGGGCGGTGCCCCGAAAACCTATGTTGACGTCGTTGTATTGTGTGAACGCCGTTGCGTTGACGGTAGGCAAAATCTGCGCGAGGCCCTGGGGCAAACTTTCAAGACCCGCATCGCGCGTCGCACGCGCCGAGGCGTAGTTGGCATCGTTCGCGAGAGCGTCGCGATAGATCTGCAAAAGGTCCGCTGCGCGCGCGGGCACCGCCGACAATGCAACCGTCAATGACAGTGCGATACAAAAGCGTGGCATGACCGCTGCAACTCGGTGGGGGGTTACCGCTAAAATTCGAAGCGCGCCGGCTGCAACGCGTTCTTGAGCGGAGCGAGACAGGTCTCGAACAGATCAGTGGTGTAGCATGAGCCTTCGTCAACGCTGGTAATGAGGCGCGCTTCCATCACCGGCGGATCGCCCACGACCGCGAAAAGCCGTCCCCCTACCTTGAGCTGCGAAATCAAAGTCTGCGGCAAGATCGGTGTCGAGCCGGTGAGTACGATGACGTCGTAAGGCGCAAATGTTCGCCAGCCTTGCGCCGCGTCACCGAGCTGGACAGTGGCGTTCTCCACGCCGCCTCGTCGAAGATTCTCTTCCCCGAACGCCTTCAGCTTCGGATTGATCTCAACCGAGTACACGTGGTGCGACCGGGCGGCGAGAAGTGCCGCGAGATAACCGCTGCCGGTGCCCACTTCGAGCACGTGTTCGTTTTTCTTCACCGCCAGTTCCTGCAGAATGCGCGCTTCCACCTTGGGCTGCATCATGCGTTCGCCCTCGTCTGCACCATCGTATAGCGGAATTTCCAGGTCCGAGAAGGCAAACGCCCGGTACTCGGCGGGGACGAATTCCTCGCGGCGCACCACGTACAAAAGATCGAGCACATCCTGGTCGAGCACTTCCCAAGTGCGGATCTGCTGTTCGACCATGTTGAAGCGGGCTTGCTCGACGTTCATAGGAGTGGGAAGTCGCGCGAAAGGCGCCGATTCTAGCATTGATTGCGGCGCGTTCCGGCGCTAGACTTCTGACTTTCACTGATGTTAGCAGCGAATGGAGACCGAGGCGCCGTCCCAGCGACTGCACTTGAGGGGCGCCTAGCGATGAATCAAAATAGCCCTCGACAGGGATAATTTCTTGAAGCGGCGCAATTATCGATCACCGCAAGCGTGTTTAACCGTCCGGGAGCCTTTTCGTTCCATGCATGTATCTCAAGAACGCTATGGTGACGCGCTGGTGCTCACCCCGATCGGGCGAGTCGACAACAGCACCACCGACGGGCTGAAGTCCGGGCTCGACGCCTATGTAGCCAGCTGCCGCGCTGGGGGAAATCGCCTGGTCTTGGATTTTTCGAAGGTGGACTACATTAGCAGTGTCGGATTGCGCGTTTTGATGCTGGCGGGCAAGGAAATCCGTGAGCAGGGAGGCTCGATCGTGGTAGCGGCGCTCCAGCCCGTGGTGCGCGAAATCTTCGAGATCAGCCGCTTCAACCTTGTCTTCCAGTGTTTTGGGTCTGTGCGCGAAGCTCTGACAAAAGTATCGCCGACCGCCCTGGCGGCCTACGACTCCGCCCATGGCACCTGACCGATGGCGCTGTGGGTCACGTTCTGGGGAACGCGCGGTTCCATCCCCGTCTCTCTGGACTCCGCGTCGATCAGGGACAAGCTTGCCCATGCGATAGTCGCGGCTTCGGGTAAGCGCCTCGACACGCAAGAAAAGGCGCGGGCATGGGTCGACTCTGAGCTTGATTTTGCGGTTTCGCACACTTTCGGAGGCAATTCCGCTTGCGTGCAACTCGATGCGGGTGACGACGAGCATGTATTGTGCGATCTCGGCAGCGGCGTACGCGCCTTCGGAAACCATGTATTTACCCGGGACGGTCCCGCCAAGGCCAACGTCTTCCACGTGTTCCAGTCCCATCTTCACTGGGACCACATCATGGGCTTTCCTTTTTTTGCTCCGGCCTACGTCCCCGGGAACAGGATTCGGATTTACGGCTGTCACACCAATCTCGAAGAAGCTCTTCGCCGCCAACAGGACCCGCCGAGTTTTCCCGTGCCGTTTGATCGCCTCGGGGCTTCGATAGAATTCGTCACGCTCCAGCCTGGCAGGAGCTATGACGTCGCCGGATGGAGCGTGACCGCGAAGCTTCAGAGCCATTCCGGTGATTCCTACGGCTATCGATTCGTCCGTGATGGCCGGATCATCGTCTATTCGACCGACTCCGAGCACAGGCTGGACGTCCCGGAAGCGGTCGAAGGCGCCGCCACTTTTTTTGCCGACGCCGACTTGGTGATTTTCGACGCCATGTACTCGCTCGCGGAAGCCGTGTCGGTGAAGGAGGACTGGGGCCACTCGAGCAACGTGGTCGGGGTCGAGTTGTGCCAGCTTGCCAATGTGAAACACCTGGTGCTTTTCCATCACGAACCGGCCAACAACGACGAGCGCATCGCCCAGATCTGGCGCGAAACCCTGCGTTACGAAGAAATCTCGCGAACAGGTGAGCCGCTGCGCATCTCGGTCGCCTACGACGGCTTGGAGATCGAGCTCTGAGGGGCAAATCGTCGCCGGGTGCTAGGGACGCCGGCTGGTACTCCGGATCGGAGTGGGTCGCACGAGCAAATCGCTTTGGAGCCAAGTTCAATTCACGCGGCGTGGGTCACGGTCTGGCTCTCCTTGCGCTGCTTCTCGTGCCGATCCTGTGGCAGGACATGCCCGTCGTCGGTGCCATGCGTCTTGCGTGGCTCGACGGCTACCAGGAGCTGTCTCCGCGCGAAAGGCACTCCGCGCCCGCGGTCATCGTCGCCATCGACGAGGTAAGTCTGGGCCGATTCGGTCAATGGCCGTGGCCGCGCACATTGATTGCACAACTCATCGATAAGCTGGGCGCAGCCCGCCCCGCGGCAATCGGGGTAGACGTATTGTTTCCGGAGCCCGACCGTCTTTCCCCCGAATGGCTTGCACCGTCGGTAGCCGAAGCCGATCCGCAATTGGCGGCGCGTCTTGCAAAACTGCAGCGCCACGATGCTGTACTCGCCGCGTCGATCAAGGCCGCTCCGGTAGTGCTGGGCATTGCAGGGCTTGAGGCTGGCAAACCTTCCGAGGCGGCGCCCCTGACTCCATCCCTGCAAAGAGGAACCGATGCGCGAGGGGCCGTGCGTCACTATGCCTCTACCCTTCGGAGTCTCCCGGAAATCGATGCGGCCGCGAGAGGACACGGACTACTCAGCGCCGATACCGAAGCGGGCGTTGTTCGGCGCGTGCCGATGGTCGTACTTGTCGGCACAACCCCGGTGCTACCTTTGAGCCTGGAGACCCTTCGTTTGGCGAGCGGCGAACCGCTCTTTTTCGTACGAGGCGGCGCGGCCGGGGTCGAAGCAGTGGGAATCGGCGACCTGACCGTGCCCACTCAATCGGACGGACGCCTGTGGGTCCACTACACCCCACATGATGCAAGTCGATTTATCTCGGCCGCGGATGTGCTCGGCGGGAAAGTCGACCACGCTCAATTCGAGCGCAAGCTCGTGCTCGTCGGTGTTACCGGACTTGGGCTCATTGATTATCAGACCACGCCGCTTGGCGAACGCATGCCGGGGATCGAGATTCATGCCCAGGTCCTTGAGAACGTTTTCGACGGCGCACTGTTGATGCGCCCGCGATGGGGAGCCTGGGTTGAAGGATTGGCGCTTTTCATCGTGGGCTTGGTTGTCGTCTGTTCCGTACCTCGGCTCTCGCCGGGACGTTCGACGATCCTCCTAGTTTTGCTTCTGATCACGTTGGGCGCAGCCGGCTTCGGAGCATACCGGGTTGCGGGTCTTCTGCTCGACGCTTCGGTTCCCGGGGCCGCCATCGCCTTGCTGTTCGCCGCGATGCTTGTCGAGACGCTCGCCGAGGCCAACGCCCAGAAAAAACTGCTGCAGGAGCGCCTGCAACGCGAACGCGAGGCTGCTGCGCGCCTCGCCGGCGAGCTTGACGCGGCGCGACGCATCCAGATCGGCAGCCTCCCGCGGCCCGAGTTGGCGTTCCCTGCAGAACATCGCTTCGAGATCTCCGCCGCTATGGAGCCCGCGCGCGAAGTGGGAGGGGATCTCTACGACTTCTTCATGCTCGATGCCGAACATTTGTTCTTTCTCGTAGGCGATGTTTCCGGGAAGGGCTTGCCTGCCAGCATCTTCATGGCGGTCAGTAAAGCTCTGTGCAAAAGTACGGCCCTTCGACGCGGGCGTCGGATCGATGAATTGCTCCGTGAGGCCAACGCGGAAATCGCGCGGGAAAATCCGGAGTCCTTGTTCGTGACCGTTTTTGCGGGCGTGCTCGACGTTGTGAGCGGTCGACTGGAATATTGCAGCGCCGGACACGAACCGCCTTTCGTTCTGGCTCCTGATGGAGAGATTGCCCGGCTTGAGGAAGGCGGTGGGCCGCCGTTATGCGTGCTTGAAGGATTCTCCTACGTCGCCGCCGAGCATAGGATAGGCCGACGAGGAATTGTGTGTGTTGTGTCAGATGGGGTGACCGAGGCGATGAATCCGGCAGGTGAGCTCTACGGTGCGCGTCGGCTACGCGAGGCACTCAAGCGCGCACGGAACGCCGAGAATCCGGCGGCGCTTGTCAGTTCGATCCGTGCCGACATCGCGCAATTTGTCGGCGGAGCCGAAGCCGCAGACGACCTCACACTCCTGGTGCTGCGCTGGAACGGACCCTAGCGGACGTTGATTTCCACTCGCCTATTCCGCGGCTCGGAAACCCCGTCGGCCGTGGGAAACAAAGGCTCGCGTCTGCCGCGGCCAGCAGTGAGGATGCGCTCAGCGGGGATGCCCATTCCCGCCAGGATCGACTTCACGCGCTCGGCTCGCTGAAGAGAGAGCGCATCGTTGGATGGATCTGGGCCGACCAGATCGGTGTGGCCAATGACGGTAATGTCCGGCGCCTGTCTACGCGCGACCTCGGCGAACAAACCCTTTACTTCCTGCTTCGATTGCTCGGTAAATTCGTCGTTGCCGCTCTCGAAATAGAGGGTGAAGGAAACCGGGCGCGGCGGCTGGGCCGCGAGCGCACTGCTAAAAACGTCTTTAACTTCGCTCTGGCTTGCGGTGCCACGTTGCACACCGCCATCGGTGGTTGTCCGGGCTGTGGCGTACGCGGTATTGAGCACAGCCTTGCCCTTCTGGCCTTGGACAACGACTGTTCCGACTTTGCCCTCCTTGTCCGGCAACAGCACAACCAAGTCCTGGCTCGGTGTGGCGCAGCCCCCCAGTACAAGTGACGCGATCAGCGCAGCGTAGTGCCGGCGCATGAGGTCGTTTTAGGGCTTTAGTCGCCGGAGCGAACGAGGAACTCGGTTCCGCGCACCCCGAGTATGGAAGAAGGAGTCTTCACTTTCATTGCATCGGGAGACTGCTTGGCTATTTTCCCAGACACCACCGACAGAGTTCCCTTGCGGAGAGAGGATTCGAAAGCCCCTTCGTGCGTAGTCGAGTTGAACGCGTATCGCTCGATGGCAAGCACGCTGTTGGGGCCGACGGATAGGAGCGAATTGTCGACGAAGGCAATACCGGCCGATCCGTCCGCTCCGGTCACGACGGTGTCGGTCGCCTGCAGATGCGTTCCTACGCGCGCTGGGAGGCGCTGGCCGCTGCGCTCCAGATAGACCGACCCTCTGGCGACCCTGAACTGGGCTATGTCATTTGCCCAGCTTGCAATCGGCGCAATGGTGAACGCGCACATAAGGAGAAATCGGCGAAGGACGATTAAACGCGTTGATTGCATAATGACTCCCCAATAATTGGCCGCCTTGCAATTCCGGAGGTGGCTAGGGCCTTCGAGGACGCTTTGTTCCTATCTATAATAGCCCAAACGGCCTTCTTCCGGTTCATCCCCGTCAATGGCTAACACCCCGCTTGCCCGGTTTCCAGCCAGGATGGATTCCATGGCGGAAATCCGGTCCTTTGTTGAGCACGCGTGCACCACGGCCGGGATAGGTCGGGAAGATTGCCTGAAGCTCCTCCTGATCGTCGAGGAATTATTCACGAACACGGTCACCCACGGCTATCGCGAGGAAAGCGAATCCCCAGTCTGGATCGCATTCGATCCCTGCGATACGGGATTTACCTTGCGCTACGAGGACGCAGCCCCGCCGCACAATCCGTTCGGCGAATATCGCCCCACGGATACCGCCGTCCTAATCGCTCAGCAACCGGTGGGTGGTCTCGGCCTAAAACTAATTAGATCGCTTGCCACGGACGCGGGCTACAGCCGCGAAGGCGAGCGTAACTGCATCCGGATTACGTTCGCAATACGGGCCCGCAGTTGATACGCTTGCCAACCCCCCACCGCTTGGAGTAAGGTCCCTCAGAGCAACGTAGGGGTCCTGACCGAGCGAACTTGCCTGGGCGGGTGAGAGCAAACCCTTCGAACCTGATGCGGATAATGCCGCCGCAGGGAAGCGTTGAACGGCTGGTCCTTCGCTCCCCTGCGGTCTGTGCGTGAGAGGAGCGCCATGAACGCCAATCCAAAGTTTATAGCCCAGACAGCGCGCGTTGATGAAGCGGCGGTCAAGCCGATGCCGAACTCGCGCAAGGTGTACGTCGAGGGCTCGCGTCGCGACCTTCTTGTGCCGATGCGCGAGATCGTGCAGTCTGACACGCCGGCCTCGTTCGGTGCGGAGAAAAATCCAGGCATCTTCGTCTACGACACCTCCGGCCCGTACACAGATCCCCAAGCGAGGATCGACATCCGACAGGGTCTCTTTGCTCTACGCACCAAATGGATCGAGGAGCGCGGCGACACTGAAGAGCTATCCGGCCCGACCTCGAGATACGGCCACGAGCGCCTCAACGATCCAAAGCTCGCGGACATGCGCTTCAGCCTGAAGCGGAAGCCGCGCCGCGCCAGGGCCGGGAGGAACGTGACGCAGATGCACTACGCGAGAAAGGGCATGGTCACGCCTGAAATGGAATTCGTCGCTATCCGCGAGAATCAGCGCCGAGACGCTTTGTCCGACCTGATTACGCGTCAACATCCGGGCCAGGATTTCGGAGCTGCGATCCCGAAAACCATCACGCCTGAGTTTGTCCGCGAGGAAGTGGCGCGCGGCCGCGCCATCATCCCGTCGAACGTCAATCACCCGGAGACCGAGCCGATGATCATTGGCCGCAACTTCTTGGTGAAAATCAACGCCAATATCGGCAACTCGTCGGTGACTTCTGGGATCGCTGAAGAAGTCGAGAAGATGACTTGGGCGATCCGCTGGGGTGGCGACACCGTGATGGATCTCTCCACGGGGAAGCACATCCACGAGACGCGCGAGTGGATCATCCGTAACTCGCCCGTTCCCATTGGTACGGTGCCGATCTACCAGGCTCTCGAGAAGGTGGACGGGAAAGCCGAGGATCTCACTTGGGAAGTCTTCCGCGACACGCTGGTCGAGCAGGCCGAGCAGGGCGTGGACTACTTCACGATCCACGCGGGCGTGCGGCTGCCGTTCATTCCGCTCACGGCGAAACGTATGACCGGGATCGTTTCGCGCGGTGGATCGATCATGGCGAAATGGTGCCTCGCTCACCATGTGGAGAGCTTTCTTTTCACGCATTTCGATGACATCTGCGAGATCATGGCGGCGTACGATGTGAGCTTCTCGCTCGGCGATGGCCTGCGGCCCGGCTCAATCCAGGACGCCAACGACGAGGCACAGATCGCCGAATTGAAGACCCTCGGGGAGCTTACGGACATCGCGTGGCGTCACGACTGCCAAGTGATGATCGAAGGACCAGGCCATGTCCCGATGCAGCTCATCAGGGAGAACATGGACCTGCAGTTGAAGTACTGCAAGGAAGCGCCGTTCTATACGCTGGGACCTCTCACGACCGACATCGCGCCTGGCTACGATCACATCACCAGCGCCATTGGTGCGGCGATGATCGGCTGGTACGGCACCGCTATGCTGTGCTATGTCACGCCGAAGGAGCATTTGGGCTTGCCAGACAAGGACGATGTCAAAGACGGCATCATCGCCTACAAGATCGCCGCCCACGCTGCCGACCTGGCGAAAGGCCACCCCGGAGCGCAAATCCGAGACAACGCGCTCTCGAAGGCGCGTTTCGAGTTCCGCTGGGAGGATCAGTTCAACCTGGGTCTCGACCCGGACAAGGCCAAGGCTTTCCATGACGAGACGCTGCCGCAGGAGGGTGCGAAACTCGCCCATTTCTGCTCCATGTGCGGCCCGCATTTCTGCTCGATGAAGATTACTCAAGATGTACGCGAGTACGCGGAGAAACACGGTCTTTCAGAGCAGGATGCGTTGAAGAAGGGTATGGAACAGAAGGCGGTGGAGTTCGTCAGGAAAGGCGCGGAGGTGTATCAGAAGGCCTGAGGCATCGAGATCACGCGATGAACTAGGCTCGTCACCGCTTCTGGCGGTTTCCGTTAGAATTTTAAGGCGGCAGTTCCTGCCGCCTTTTATTTTCTGGAGACGCAATGGAGCTCGCGTTGCTCGCAAAGGCTTTCATCCTCGGTGTCGTGGAGGGCCTGACCGAGTTTCTGCCGATCTCGTCGACCGGACACCTGATCCTCGTCGGCGACCTGCTCGGCTTCACCGATGAGAAGGCAAAGGTATTCGAGATCGTGATCCAGACCGGCGCGATGTTCGCCATCGTCTGGGAATACCGTGAGCGGTTCGGGCGCGTGCTGGCAGGCCTCGCCACCGATCGCGCCGCGCAGCGTTTCGCGCTTAATCTCCTTGTCGCTTTCACTCCTGCCGCGGTGCTGGGCCTCGCGTTCAGCAAGCTGATCAAGACCTATCTTTTCCACGCCGTGCCCGTTGCGCTCGCGTTCATCGTCGGAGCTTTCATCATTCTTTGGGTGGAAAGACGTCGACGCGCCGCCGTGATTCAAAGCGTGGACGAAATGACCTGGAAAGACGCATTGAAAGTCGGTATTGCCCAGTCGTTCGCGCTGATCCCCGGTACTTCACGCTCGGGAGCGACCATCATCGGCGGGATGCTGTTCGGACTTTCGCGGCGCGCGGCGACGGAATTTTCCTTTTTCCTGGCCGTGCCGACGCTCGTGGCAGCCGGCGCATACGATTTCTGGAAGAACCGCGCGCTCTTCGATTCGGGCGATGTAGGGATGTTCGCGGTCGGCTCCGCCGCAGCGTTCGTCTCCGCTTTCCTCTGCGTACGTTGGCTGCTACGCTACATTGCCACGCATGACTTCACGCCGTTCGCCTGGTACCGGATCGCTTTCGGCGTGGCGGTGCTCGTTACAGCCTACGCGGAAGTCGTCAATTGGTCGGTAGGATAACCCAGAAGGAAGCCAGTCGAGCTGTCGGCGCAGGTCAGCCCTGGACCCAGGGTAAGCCGGCAAATCGCCAGCCGCCGACCGTGCCGCGATGGCCGTGCGGATCCTTCTCGCCTTCGAATCCCTCGAGTACGTTGTAGGAGTTGGGATAACCGGCTTGGGTTGCCGCTGCTGCAGCGTGGTGGGAGCGTGCTCCGGAGCGGCACAAGAACATTACCGGTGCTTCGGTCTTCGCCACGCGCGCCTGGAGCTGCTCGAGGAACCGCGGATTGCGTTGGCCGCTCGGGTACGTGTTCCATTCGATCAATACCGATTCAGGAATATGACCGACATAGTCCCACTCGGCCTGGGTGCGCACGTCGACCAGTTTCGCTTCCGGGTCATTTTGCATCAACGCGTGCGCTTCGAGTGGCAGCAACGCTCCAGCGTAAGGTAGATTCATCGCCTCAGCTCGCTGTTTGGCCTGGGCGAGGATGCTCTCGACGGAGTCTTTCTTCATGATGAGATTCGGTAGTCACGCGATATACATAGTTTAGCTCCATGCGAAGCGGTAGGAGTTGATTCGCACCGACGCGGTGCGCATAATGACTGCTTTGCGCCGGTTTGGTGCGCCAGCCCCCTAAATCGCTTCGAGTGCTCTCTTATGGCACAATGGCCTGCCTTTTTTGCGCCGGATGGCATGGAATCTGCAGAGATTCCATCGACCTAGCGCTCTGTTTCCCTTCATAAGCCCACCAACAATCCGCAACCCGAGGAGATCCTGCAATGGCAATGTCTGCCAATGACGTCATGAAAATGATCAAAGAGAAGGAGGTCAAGTTCGTGGACTTGCGCTTTACCGACACCCGTGGCAAGGAGCAACACGTATCCGTGCCGGTCAAGGCGTTCACCATGGATAAGTTCGAGAGCGGACATTTCTTCGACGGCTCCTCGATCGCGGGCTGGAAGAGCATCGAGGCCTCGGACATGCTGTTGATGCCCGATCCAGACAGTGCGCGAATGGACCCCTTTACCGATGAGCCAGTGCTCAACATCACCTGCGATTGCGTCGAACCCTCCGATGGAAAAGGCTACGACCGTGACCCGCGCACCATCGCTAAACGCGCCGAGGCCTACCTGAAATCGAGCGGTTTGGGCGACACCGCCTACTTCGGTCCCGAGCCCGAATTCTTCATTTTCGACTCGGTGACCTGGAACGTGGACATGTCCGGCTGCTTCTGCAAGATCAAATCCGAGGAAGCGCCGTGGTCCTCCGCGGAGGAGTACGAGGGCGGCAACATGGGTCACCGTGCCCCGATAAAAGGCGGCTATTTCCCGGTGCCGCCGACCGACACGCTGCAGGACATCCGCAACGCCATGGTGCTCGCAATGGAGCAGCAGGGCGTTGAGTGTGAAGTACACCATCACGAAGTGGGTGCGATGGGCCAGAACGAAATCGGTACCAAGTTCAACAGCTTGGTGAAACGCGCCGACTGGATGCAGATTCTGAAGTACACGGTCTGGAACGTGGCCCATTCCTACGGCAAGACCGCGACCTTCATGCCCAAGCCCGTCGTGGGCGATAACGGCTCGGGCATGCACGTCCATCAGTCGGTATGGAAAGAGGAAAAGAACTTGTTTCAGGGCAACGGCTACTCGGGACTGTCCGACTTCGCCCTCTACTACATAGGAGGCATCATCAAGCATGCAAAAGCCTTGAACGCCATCACCAATCCGGGGACCAATTCGTACAAGCGTCTGGTGCCGGGGTTCGAGGCGCCGATCAACCTCGCCTACTCGTCGCGCAACCGCTCCGCTGCCTGCCGCATTCCTCTCGTCACCAACCCCAAGTCGCGCCGAGTGGAAGTGCGCTTCCCCGACCCGACGACCAATTCCTATCTCGCTTTTGCGGCGATGCTGATGGCGGGACTGGACGGAGTGCAAAATAAGATCCACCCCGGCGATCCGATCGACAAAAACATGTACGACCTGCCGCCGGCCCAGGCGAAAAAAATCCAACAGGTATGCTCGTCACTCGAAATGGCGCTGGAGTGCCTGAACAAGGACCGCGACTTTCTGACCAAGGGCGGGGTGTTTTCCGACGACATGCTCGACGCCTATTGTGGCCTCAAGCACGAGGAACTGACGCGCTTTCGCATGACGACCCACCCGGTCGAATTCGACATGTACTACAGCTCGTAAAGAAAGCGCAAAACCAAGGACCCGGTGGTTCCGGGTCGGGGATCTAATCCATGAAAGGGAGGACGGAGCACCCGAGGTCGGGTGTTTCGTCCTTTTTTCATTTGAAATCAGGGTTGTTTTGGCCTACACTTAAAGCTCCCACTAGGGTCCGGGGGGGTGATGGCTCTGAACAAGCGATTGATCGGCTGGGTTTTTCTCGCGCTGGCGGCGCCCTGTGGTCACGCTCAGAGCGAGGTGTACAAGTGCCCCGACGCGAGCGGGCGTCCGACTTACACCAATGTCAAACGCGACACGGTGGGCAAGAACTGCACCTTGGTGAGCAAGGAAGTGTCCGTTGTCCCGGCTCAGGTCCCCACGCGCGGCGTGCAATCTTCAGCCGTTTCGGACCCTGCCTCGGCGCGCAGCGAGAACCGCCGCAGGATTCTCGAGTCGGAGCTTCAGAACGAGCAGCAACTACTCTCCGACGCCCGGCAGAAGCTCGCCGAGCAGCAAGGAATTCGCGACGGCGACGAGCGCAACTACGCTCGGGTGCTGGAGCGATTGAAGCCATACCAGGAAGCGGTCAGCCAGCACACAAAGAACATCGAGCAGCTTCGCGGCGAGCTCGGCCGCCTCAAGTAAGGGCGACTCGCGCCGATCTTACGAATCGGGCAGCCTGGCTCGGGCAAGGGGCCGGCGCTTCCTTGGCGCTGCACGGCATAGACGCGCGGCGCCGCGGCCGCCCCGGTCCTAGAAACGGGTCCGGCCTATGAGTCCGACCGTCTCACCGGGCCTGGACTGGCTCGCCACCGCCGTGGTGCTCTTGGACCGGGTCCTTCACGTAAAGTACGTCAACCCTGCGGCGGAAACGCTGTTCGCGACCAGCCGTAAGAGCATCCTCGATCAGCCATTTCCCGGACTTTTCGCGGACTCGGGTGCCCTAGCGGCCCTGTTGCATCAAGCGATTCGCGAGGAGCGTGGCTTCGCTGATCAGGACTTGATCCTCGTGCCAACGGGCCAGGAGCCCCTGCACCTTGACTGCATCGTTACGCCGGTCGAGCTGCCGCAGGCCGCGCTGCTGCTTGAGCTGCGGCCGATTGACCAGAGGCTTCGCATCGAACGAGAAGAGCAACGCATGACCCAGCACCGAGCCAACCGGGAGCTGATCCGCAACCTAGCTCACGAAATCAAGAATCCGCTGGGAGGTTTGCGCGGCTCTGCTCAACTCCTCGAGCGAGAACTCGACCGGCCAAGCCTGCGCGAATAC